>VSPO01000047.1 GCA_009775375.1 Muribaculaceae bacterium
ATTCCGCCTAACTTATTGTTCTTCGGCGTCAGAGACTCCGCATGATTCATTCAAAAATTAACGAACTATTGTGATAACATAATGCAAATATACGGATTTTCAATCACATTTCTGTGATGACAGGCTCCGGCATATTATTGTCGGAAATATCCACAGAAGAACAGCCATTGAGGAATATCTCAGGTCGGCCGATTCCTGTCACTATATTGCCGCGGAAGACAATAGGTCCGGCGCTTTTGGCTCTCATCACGGGCCGCTCTATCATACGGAACGTATTGCCGATAATCCGGATGTTCCGGTGGACCGGAAAGGCTGGATCTATCTTGCTGTTGCTCGGATTTATGCCTATGACCGCGCCTGAAGGGTTGTCAGAAGTATTGTTGTAGCCGCATTCGATAAACGTGTTGTCTAAGATACTGACATCCTGACACGGCCCCGACTCAAACCAATAACGGGAATCTCCTTCTATAAGTATGGCCGACATGCCAAGCTTGTCAAAGATATTGTCTTGAATCACGACCTTGCGGGGAGTGGTCACAAGAATTCCACGCGTGTCTATCCTTGAAAAATAGTTGCCGGTGATGCTGACCTCAGGCGTCCAGGTAATGTTCTCGACACACAATTCTTCCTCTACGACATTGCGGGGAAGAGGGCGATCGAAAACCAGCTCCATCTCCCTGTCGTCTATCCTTTTGACGGAGACAACTTTGGCAGTGTCCATCCTCAGCATGCTTTGGGGCTCCACAATCGCCACAGAATCTCCTTTGCGAAAGGCATTGAAACCATAGCTCTGATGGTGCATGAATCGTAGACGTGCCTTTTTGTCGGAATGCCTCTTCACGATTCGCAGATTGGTGCCATGGATGTTAATCCCGTCGTCCTGTGCCCCAACGAAGCGGCTGCCGTTTACCGAAACTTTCCCTCCACAACCAGAGAATTGCATGAAATCGTTGGCGGCGGCGAGAAGCCTTCCTCGGCTCGGTTCGCAACGGATGCTGTCAAAGGCAAGGTCTCGGGAATATTGCCCCACGAAACCCATGCCATGCATATAGTGCATTGTGACTCCTTTGAACGACACTTCGCGGCTATCGGTGATAAATGTCCCGAGTTCGTCGCGTATGACGTCGCGGAGGTTTATTGACGTGCCCTTACGAGGATTGAACCCCGCAGGCGTACGGAATCGCAAAAGTCCATGCGATAGTTCCTCCACAGGACAGTCGCGCAACACGTTCCAATCACCGCTATAGGTGTAATATTTCGTCTCCGGATCATACAGTATGCACTGCATCGGGAAACCCACTGTAGAGAATCCCTCGGCTACGAATGCTATCCTCCCATTTGGAAGAATGTCATAATGAGTGTCGGGATGGAGCCGTACAGTGGTATAACCGTCGACAACGTCCTCGTAAGTAAACTCGAATCCGCCGGGGCGTTCGAAATCCACCGTCAGACCGCTGACGACCACACCCTCACAATTGTCGATCACCATCGGCGTCATCCTGCCATGCATCATCAGCGTGGCTCCCTTTCCGACCACCTCGACATCCTTCGCATTTTTCAAAAGAATGCCTACATATTTGGTCTTGTCGGGCCATTCATTCTCATCAGTAGTATTGGAGACGAAATAATCACCCTTCGCGCAATTCTCACGCCATAGGTCATAACGACCGGGAGGAATCAGCAACACTGACCCCGGCTTTCGACAGCATTCCTCCGCCGCCCTTTTAAAAGCCGCCGAAGCGTCGCGATGCGAATCCGGCCAAGCCCCAAAATCCAAGACACTGACAGTGTCCCGTTCCAAGGACATTACGTTGCCTGCGGTAGTGACTGCGGCAGCTGAGGAGGGGATTGCCGCCGTATATACGGCGACAATCCCTCCTGCCACAAAATCACGAATGCTACTCAACCTAATCTTTTTCATATGATTTATGCCAATGACATGATTACATATCCAAGACTCTACCTGTTTTAATTGTATCCGGGATTTTGTATAAGTTTGCTATTCTTGTTAATCTCCTTCGAAGGCAAGGGAACAAGATTATGATGATCCTCGAATGTACGCTTCTGGAGATCTTTCAGAGTATAGACCTTCGAACCGTCGGCCTTACGGATTATAACCATCCCATGGAACTGTCCGGATTGTGTCTCCTTACCGATTTTCCATCTTCTCACATCATACCATCTATGTTCTTCAAAAGCAAGCTCCACTTTGCGTTCATGCTGAATTTTCTTCAGCAAATCGCCACCAGACACGGTCACGTCGGGAAGAATACCATCGCGCCCATCACGTGCACGAGCCCTTACTTTATTGACGTATTCCCTTGCAGTCGCCTCATCGCCAAGATTATATTTTGCTTCAGCATAATTTAGATACACTTCTGCAAGCCTGCAATAAATCCAGGGATTTGACGCACGTGTCGCACGTGGAGCGGTTATATCCTCCGAAGCGAACTTCCTTATTGAATAATGGCTTTTAGAATAATTCCAGTTCTCTGTTCCGGAATATTCTGAATCCAATCCACCTGTTTTGCCATCCTCATTCACCCAATATTCTGCCGGACGATTCACAAAGTTTTGCCCGTCGCACACCACCGTGACATAAAAGCGAGGATCGCGATTTGCCCAAGGATATTTATCAGATGGATTTGAAGCATCGAGATATGGCGTGACATCCGGCATCGTTCCGTCTTCCATCTCATAGCTATCCACCATTTCTTGAGTGATGCAGGTATACGACCAACCCAGATAGCCATTAGGCTGATTATACCAATTGAACCAATGTCCATGTTCAGTATCAAACAAACGCTGGAATATAATCTCCGGACTTTGATGATTGTAGAACAAATCTTTATAACTCGGATCAAGTGAATACTTATTCAATGCAAAAACTTCCTCACATGCTTTTGCAGCTGCTTCCCATTTGCTCCTATCATTCGACGGATTGTTGAGCGGAGAGGCCATATACAATAGCATTCTTGCCTTGTAGGCTAAAGCTGCGCCTTTGGTCAAACGCCCGAAATTGGATCCCGATTGATTGACCGGCAATAATTGAGCTGCTTTTTCAAATTCCGATACCACAAATTCGGCACATACATCGTAGGAATCACGCTCAACCATCATCTCAGGGTCATCAAGCTCAAACGTGCGTGTAATCAATGGCACTCCCCCAAAATGGGAAATCAAATCCATGTAGAAGAATGCCCTGAAGAAAGTGGCCTCTCCTATCAAGATACTTCTTGACGGCTCAGGTATTTTTTCAACATTCTCCATATTATTGAAAAAGATGTTGATATTCTTTATATTCGTGTAGTATTCTTTCCACATATTGAAAAAACCCATCATATCCGGGGTATAGCCGGTCTGTTCTATTTGCCATGCATCACTGTTGTTGAAATTCGACATGGCCTCATCACAAAAATAACGATGGCTCATTTCATTATATCCATTCTTGGGATACGTGTAGAACTTTGTCACGTAAGCCTCCGTCAATGTGGCATCTGAAAAAATCACAGGTTCCGTATATGAATCCAGTGGCTCCAGATCAAGCACATCGCATGCCGGCATTATTCCAATTGCAATAATAATGCAAAACCATTTATATATCGTTGTCTTCATTTCTGTATTATTAATCAATTTATAGTTTGACTTCTTTAGAATCCGAGATTAATCCCGAAGGTGAACACTCGCTGTGGGGAATATGCCTGTCCGGTCGAGGTGGCATTCAATTCCGGGTCTTGCACTTTTATATGATCGAGTACAAACAAGTTTGTACCGCTAAAGAAAACACGGAAGTTCTGCAAACCGAGTCTGGCAACAAGTGTCTCAGGCAAATTATAGAACACTTCCAGATTTTTTAATCTTAGGAATGATGAATCATAGCACCAGAAATCACTCCATTGCGTATTATTGTCGCCATCCTTATTGAATGCCCTCGGATACTTAGAGTTTGGAGTCTGCTCAGCCGAAACCCATCTGTTCTCGAAGAAAGTCTTGTCGAGATTGTAGGAATAAGGCACGATCATCTGTCGGGCTTTGGCTTGTCCTGTCCATGTCATGTTTATGCCTATGCCTTTCCATTCAGCTCCATAATTCAATCCGAACACGATACGGGGAACCGTGCCATAATCATTTCTATATTTATCATCGGAGGTGATTTTTTCATCGCCATCCAGATCCAGATATTTTATATCTCCAGGCTGTGCTCCGGCAAGATGCGGAGTGCTGTTGACTTCATCCCAAGTCTGATAGATGCCATCTGACTTATACATCAAGTATGTGTCAATGCTTTTGCCCGTGCGACGCTGCCATTCAGGTACAGTCTCGGCCTCATCGAAATAAATAATCTTGTTGTGGGTGTATGTGAAATTAAAGGATGCGTTATAGCTAACGTTACCTATTCTGTTTCTGTGGGACAAAAGAAGCTCAAAACCTTGATTGCTGACTTCGCCGATATTCTGATCCGGCAATGTCAACCCAGTGTAATCAGGCACCGAAGCATTTTTGGGAGTCAGAATATCCTTGCGTTTCTGATAGAAATATTCCGCCGTGAATCCTAACATTCCGTTCCACAAAGACCCATCAATACCTATGTTCTTTGTATCGACTTTTTCCCATGTGATATTGGCGTTGCCTATCCTTCCGGGCGCAAAACCCTTGTTAAGCTCAGGGTTCACGCCAAGTATTGCGCCGTTTGACATCGAATATGTGCTGAGATACTGATACGAGCTAACCCTGTCGTTACCGAGCTTACCCCAGGAGGCCCTGAGTTTTAGATCGTCGACTATATCGGTGTTATCCCTGATAAATTTTTCCTGCCCGAAACGCCAGCCGACAGAGACACCCGGGAATGTTCCCCAACGCTTTCCGGGAGCGAATTTCATTGAGCCGTCTCTTCTCAAAGTAAACTCCACCAAGTATCTGTCCATATATGAATAGTTGAGACGTCCGAATATATTCTGGCGGGATTCATGATAACCATAGCCTCCGTTGCTCTTGTCCTGGTCTGCTCCGAAATTTAAATAATCCGGAAATGCTGTCAGGAAATTCTTGCGGAATGCGGAAAAATATTCCCCGCTATATTTACTCTGTTCGTAGGCCACGAACACTCCAACATGGTGGTCCCCAAAATCTCTGTCATAACCGAGCTTGAACATCATTGTCGTTCTTGAATTGTCATCATGGTTCTGATTCAAATCAATCACGCCTCCGTTGGTGTTGGTTGTTCTTTTGTCGTATTCCTTTGAAATCGGATTATAGGTATACGTATCCCACACATTAAACATCTTCTTCTGATCACGTGCATGATAGTCTATCGCAACGTATCCGGATAGCGACAGGCCCTGCGTAATCCATGGCATCTGAAGATCAAAAGAGAATTTTGTATCCAGGAATGTGTCTTTTATTCGATTGTATCCCGTCGTTTCTCCGTCTATCAAGAGAGCAAGGTTGTTGCCGCCTGAAATGCCAGGGCCGGGAAGACCGTTGGGATAAAAATCATATAGCCAAGGATAGGCCATCATTGCCTCCCAGAATATCGAGCTGGTGGATGTTATGGCATTATTACGCTGCTCTCTGCGGGCTGCTATATCAACGCCTATCTTAAGATCCTTAAATATATAAGCGTCGATGTTCGAACGTATCTGGTAAGTCTGGAAGTTCAGTTTGGTGTTTTTATAGTTGGGCTTCTGATAGGTATAATCTCCAGATACGTAATAATGAGCCCGATCGCTTCCACCGCTCAATGCGATGGAATGACGTGTCGATGGAGTGGCTTTGTTGAATACCACATCCATCCAGTCCGTGTCTCCGTATTGCAATCTGTCTATGGTCCCATCGAGATAGCCTCCCTTTATATTCTCAAACTGAGGAGTTTGTCCCTTATAGATGGAAATCTCATCCGACCATACCATGTTTTGATATGCATTCATCAAATCCGGCTGACGTGTGTTCTGTTGAAGGGAGAATGACCCATTATAAGTAATGGTCGGTTTATGTGTCTTCCCCCTTTTGGTGGTCACAAGGATTACGCCATTCGCAGCTTCCGCTCCATAGATGGCAGCAGATGCATCCTTCAAGACGTTTATACTCTCTATATCATTGGGATTCAATCGCTCAAGACCTGATCTATTTGCCACCCCGTCAATAATTATAAGTGGGGAATTGTCATTGAGTGTTCCTTTTCCTCTGATGTATATGTCCGACCAGTCAGAACCGGGTTCCCCTGATGTCGTTTTAGCCACCACTCCTGGAATTTGGCCGGCAAAAGTATTCGTAATGTTAGCGACTCCGGAAGTTTTAAGATCACTTCCTTTGACAGTAGACACAGCTCCCGTTATGGATGCCTTCTTTTGGACTCCATATCCTACTACGACCATGTCTTCAAGTTCATTAGTGCTTGAAGCAAGCTCCACTTGCATATTGGATGATGCTTTCCCTTCAAAACCGGTATAGCCGACATATGATATGCGGATGGTGGAACCAGCCGGCACATCAAGCATGAATCTTCCATCAATATCGGTAGTAGTGCCTATTGATGACCCTTTTACCAATATCGATGCTCCGATAAGTGGTTCTCCTGTCATGGCATCTCTCACAATGCCAGAAATCTTTTCCATTTTTTTGGCAACTGAAGCCTCATTGGGAGAAATCAAGAATCTTGAAAATTCCCCTAAGTCGGTCTTGGCTTGGAGGGTCGCTGTCGGGAGGGCCGTCAGGAACACTGTTGCCGCGAGGGTTAGTTTTAGGTTTGTTCTCATGGGTTAGTGTTAAGTTGTTAGTTATTTTGTTTGAAATCGCTTTGCCACGTTGCCATGGCTTTTTGTAGCATCCTTGCCGGATCGACGGCTATGGGAATGCGTGCTTTTTGAGGTTGATTGGTCTTGCTTCCATGATTGGTCTGTTGTTGGGTTGATTGTTTGATGCCACAAAATTACATCTCCAATCAACAATCCCGGAAAAATTGCGTCCAAAGCGAGCCACGACTCGTCCGAAGCATGAACTTATTCGTACATTTGTAGAACAATTTCATACAACGTCAATATCCAATTTGCTATTGTAAAGCAATTTAAAAACAGCATACAAGTTTATCCGCATATATGTCCTCCAAGATTGCATTTCTCTCCGTGTATTTTAAATCCGAAATATTTTTCTTAACTTTGCCAATGGGGTGCTTCCTAAGTCTATGCTTGAATTCAGCATACTCAATCGGTCATGGACTTTCTTGTTTGGTCGCGGAAGATTGTTTGATGGATTTTCCAACCTTTTAATTCCAACCGACATGAACATACCTAAAAATTTCTCGACTTTTGCAATTGCCGTGGCGTTGACCGTGGCGGACTCCGTTGCCGCTCCATCGCAGACGGATGGCGTCGTCTACAAGGACGATACGAAACGCTTCACCGTCGTGGCCGACGGACTAATCCGCATGGAGTATTCCCCCGACGGAGTTTTCAATGATTCCCCAAGCTTCGTGGCCTACAACCGCAGCTACGACAAAGCCGACGTAAAAGTCAGCGACAACGAGAATACCCTTAAAATCGAAACCCCCAAGCTGACGCTCCTATATAATAAGGAGCAAGGACCTTTCTCCGCAGAAAATCTGTCCATCACATCCGCAGCCGGAATCAAACCTTTCTCCTGGCGTCCCGGCGACACCCAAAAGCAGAATCTTGAGGGCACGGTCAGGACTCTCGATTGGTGGAACGGCGACGAATTGCAATGGACCGATAGCGAAGGAAAGTGGCGCACACGCCCGGGAAAGCTCGAACCGGGTATGCTCGCGCGCGACGGCTGGACGCTGATTGACGACTCCAGGGGCTTCTTTCTTGACGATGACCCCGAATTGGCTTGGGTAAAAGATCGCAAAAAGCCCGATGGCAAACAAGATCTTTATTTTCTTGGCTACGGCTCCGACTACAAAGGTGCGCTGAAAGATTTCACGACCCTCTCAGGCAACATTCCTATCCCTCCCCGCTATGCATTCGGATTCTGGTGGTCGAGATGGTGGGCTTATTCCGACCATGAAATCCGAGAATTGATGAAGAACTTCGACGACTACGGAATCCCGGTAGAGGTTCTCGTTATTGACATGGACTGGCATTACACCGATGAAGGACATGGAGGATGGACCGGCTGGACCTGGAACCGCCGACTTTTCCCGGAACCTGAGAAATTTCTCAACCATCTTCGCGACAAGAACCTGAAAGTGACTCTCAATCTGCATCCGGCATCGGGAGTGAAGCACTATGAGAAGGCTTATCCGGAAATGGCTCGCGAAAATGGCATCGATCCCGCTACCAAGCAGGATGTGCCTTGGGTATCTTCCGACCGTCGTTTCATGAACAGTCTTTTCAAGAATATTCTCGACCCTATGACCCGCGAGGGCGTCAGTTTCTGGTGGATTGACTGGCAACAGAGCCTTTACGACTCGAAAATTGACTCGCTTAACAATACATGGTGGATCAACCACGTCTTTTTCAACAATATGAAGAATGCCAAGAAAGCGCGTCCGATGATTTTCCACCGTTGGGGCGGACTGGGCAACCATCGCTACCAGATAGGATTCTCCGGCGACAGCTACACGACATGGGAGACGCTCCGCTACATGCCCTACTTCACGAGCACGGCCTCCAACGTGGGCTACGGCTACTGGGGACATGACCTCGGTGGATTCCGCCAGTTGCCGGGCGACACCGTCATGGACCCGGAGCTGTACGCCCGCTTCTTCCAATTCGGAGTCTACAGCCCGATCATGCGCACCCACGCCGACAAAAAAGTGCCGCTCAACAAGGAGCCGTGGGTGTTCGATCGGCAGACTCTTTCCCTGATACGCGATGCCGTCAAGCAACGCTACCGCATTGTCCCCTATATATATTCGATGGCGAGAAAAGCCTACGACACCGGCGTCTCGATATGCCGCCCGATGTACTATGAATGGCCGGAAGCCGAAGAATCTTATGTCCATCCCGGACAATACATGTTTGGCGACGATATGATCATTGCTCCCGTCGCCTCTCCCTCCATCGACGGATATTCCAAAATAAAGGTGTGGCTACCTGAGGGGAATTGGATTGAGGAAGCCACCGGCGCGATGCTTCCGGGAGGAAAGACATACGAACGGGATATGGCAATGGATGAATTCCCTGTCTACGTAAAGGCAGGGGCAGTGATTCCATATCATACTGACGCCGTCAAGAATCTAAAATCGAATGCGCTGCCGATCTCGATTAATGTATATCCCGGTGGAGACGGTGCGTTCAGAGTGTATGAAGATGCGGGCGACGACGACAACTATCCCACGGAGTTTGCATATACAGATATAGCCGCCAGCCGGAATGGTCAGAAATTGAAAGTTGAGATAAAGCCCAGAAAGGGAAACTACAAGGAGATGCCCCGAAATAGAGGGTATCAGATAAAGACAAGGATGGTCAGTCCGCCTGAGGAAGTGATAGTCAATGGCGAAAAGGTAAGTTTCCAATATATACCGGAAGAATTGTCGGCTTGCGTCGACCTTGGAAACGTGGATTGCAGCAAAAAGGCTGTGGTGGAATTCACATTCCCTCAAAAGGCTGAGATAACCGACGGATCGCTCGGGAAAATGCGACGGTTTGTCTGTTCCTTTGGGGAATTGAAAAATAAATATGCAGAGTTGGAAGTGACGGAAGAGTTCGGCCCCATGAGTGTGGTGTTTGAGAAGATTGGATATCACCCTGAGTTGACCCGCGACATAATACGTGAGTTTAACGAGAAACATTCCAACATCGATAGTATCCTCAAAAACCAACCGATGCCTTCGGAAGCACGCGAATGGTTTGAGAAAGCGATACAAGCAAAAGCCCGATAATATTTAGTAAGACATTAAAGGCGGTTTATAATGGCAGGGAGCAAGGAAATTTGCTCCCTGCTTTTGTCGGCTTAGTCATCTACATGCTTTCTAAATCCTAAAAGCATCGTCTACAAATTTTCTTCACATTCATCCCTCTTGAAAAGCATCGTCTACAAATTTTCTACAAAATTTCCTACCTTCAAAAGTGCCGTCTACAAATTTTCTACTCAACTTCAACATCTCAAAACCTCATATCTAAAACTTTTACGACTTTTTTACACTCTTACTACGCCATACATACATTCATATTTTATCTATATTTTCATTTTATATAATGTTGTATTTCAGGATATTATATTCCCACCTATTTATATTTATCAATATTGGCACTAATATTGCTTGGAAAGGCGATGAATCCTTACTAATTTTGCATCATCGAAAAGTATACGGTCTCAGGTCTCATTCACTGCCCTTGGAGAAAGAGTTTGAGAAGCATGGACGATAGGGCTAAAGCCTCTATCGGTCGAGAATAAATACTTAAGGTAAAAAAGATTTTAGGTTGATTTATTAAAAAAAGTTTTTAATTAATTATTGGAATCTTTAATCCACGACCAAGGTTAGGTTGTTGGAATTAATAACGATGATTCCCGAAGGTGATTAAATTAAATAAGGTTGATTAACATAGTTGTTAGTAAAAAGGTATAAATTAAATAAATCGTTAATGTTAGGTTTGTAGAAATAAAATTGATTCGCAATTATCAAAGCCGGAGCTCTTGTGAAAGAACTCCGGCTTATTATTTGAAGGAGGCTCAATCAAATGCGTATACGTCAGAAATAGCCGACTTGACTTTTAAATTTCAGGCCAGCTTTTTTTTCGGACGAACACCCTCCTATTATAGCCGACCTTAAGAAAGCAAACGATATTAGAAAAGGGCAGTCGCCCCTAAGAACGCTGCCCTTTTTCATAAAATAAGCAAAGATGTTTTATTATTTTATGGAGTATTTGCCTAAATGTAGTTATGCTGCCCTATGGGCTCATTTTGCGATACGAGCCTCTTCGCGGGCTATGTATGCATCTATTCCCAATCCGTTGCCAAGCTGGAACTCGGGGAAATCATTCTTGATTGTCTTGTAGCATTCGAGAGCCTTGTCATATTTCTTCTGCTCGTCGTAGATATTTGCCTCCTTTAGCAGGGCACGCGGAGCTATCTGGGGATTCCCGTCGCATTCCTTCACGGCCTTTGCATAGAAGTCAAGAGCTTCGTCGTATTTCTTAAGATTGACGAAGCAGTCGCCCGTAAGAATCAAAGCGTTGGCATTAAGCACTTCGTCGTCGCAATCGAAACGCTTCAGGTATTCGGCTGCTTCTGCATACTTGCCCTCATTGTAAAGGGCCTCGCCTGCGCTGAGCGCCGCAAGATTGCCGGCTGCGTCTCCTTTAAACTTGTCGGCCACTTCCTTATATTGAGCGGCAGCCACGGAGTCGTTGGTGGCGTTGATTTCAACCTTGTTGTAGGCCTCATACGACTTCTGCAGATGCGGGTTGCGATATATAAAGAGGTAGCTGAGGGTGAAGGCGGCCGCTACCGCCACTGCTCCCACTGCCCAAAATATGATTTTCTTATTGTTCGCAACGGTTGTTCCCGCCTTGGTCAGGTGGGAATTCAATTTCTCGACTGTTGATTCATCCGGAGTGTTCTGATTCTGGGATGCCATTTCGTTTTATCGCTTTTCTTTGTTATCGTTGTGTCGGTCGGCCTTGCCTTTACGCTCAGCCGCATTTCAAGACGCGAAATTAAGCATTTTTTGTTTAACCTACAATTTTTTTCTCTTAATTTTAGTGGGAATGCGCATTTTTATAGTAATTTCGCATTGTTTTTCTTTCACAGACATGGACAATAACCAATCACTCACCCTCGATCAGCGCCTCACGATGAGGCTTTCGGCCCAGCAACTTCGCTTCGTGAAATTGCTGGAACTGACCGCGCCTGAGCTTGAAGACGCCGTGGAAAGAGAGCTCGACGACAACCCCGCCCTTGAAGTGGCCGACGAAGATGCACTCCCCCACGACGAGACACCACGCTATCGACTTGAGGCCCGCAATTCGTCGCCCGACGATTATGCCGACTACGACTTCTCCCCTCCCGATTCCGACGAGACGCTTTACGAGACGCTTTTAAGGCAATTGTCGGAACGCGACATGACTCCCGGAGTGAGGGCCGCAGCCGAATTCATCATAGGCAGCCTTGACTCCAACGGCTATCTGAGGCGACCGTTGGCTTCGCTTGTCAACGATATGGCTTTCGGCCCGGGGATAGAGGTGACTATGGAAGAGGCAACGGAGGCTCTTAGGCTGGTGCAGGACATGGAGCCGTATGGCGTAGGCGCCACGAATCTTCAGGAATGCCTGCTCATCCAGCTCTCTCATATGAAAGAATCCCCTGTCAGGGATGACGCCGTCTGCATCATCCGCGACCAATTCGAGGCCTTCACGATGAAGCACACCCATAAAATCATCTCTGCCTTGAAAATCGACCAGGCAAGGGCAAAAGAGGCCATCGACCTGATTCTGACGCTCAACCCGAAACCGGGGTCGTCCGTCGGATCGTCGGCCGACAATGTCAACATCATCGTCCCCGACCTCGTGGTCAGCAACGACGAGGGCAGGCTTTCCGTGGCTCTCAACAACCGCATCCCGGAGCTTGCAATCGACCGCTCGTTTTCAGAGGCCGTCAGGGAAATGGATGAAAACGCCCGAAAAAAAGGAAAGAAGGGTAAGGAATTCGTAATGTCGCGCTATAACGATGCCCGCGACTTTATCAGAATCCTGCGCCAGCGTCAGGAGACGCTTATCAACGTGATGACTGCAATCATGAAAATCCAGCATGACTACTTCTTGACGGAAGATGTCTATAGGCTGAAACCAATGATGATAAAAGACATCTCCGCCCTGACGGGCTACGACCTGTCGGTCGTCTCCCGCGCCACCAACAATAAATACGTCGCCACCCCCTGGGGCGTGTTTCCACTGCGATTCTTTTTCAGCGATTCAATAGGAGATGAGGGGGAAGATGCTTCCGAGGCCCTGACAAATCGCAAAATCGAGGCGGAAATCGTGGCGATCGTAGAGGCCGAAGACAAAAAACATCCTTTGAGCGACGAGAGAATCAAGCAAATGATGGAGTCGAGAGGTTATGAGGTGTCGCGCCGCACCGTGGCAAAATACCGCGACAGAAAAGGGATACCCGTCGCCCGGCTAAGGAAGGAGATTTGACAAATATCATGTTTTATCCACAGTTTTATCAAAGTTTTTTATTCCGTCTATGTGAGATTTCATGTTTTTTGCCTAAATTTGCATTGAAGTTCCATCCGGCTTCATAGTCATCATCCATTAAAATTAGAACCACGCGGCTCGTCCGGCCTTATCAGCCTCCCGCCCAAAACATTCAAGCATATACATATAATGAAACGACTCATCTACATCATTGCCATCATTTTCGCCACAGGATTGTCATCCACAGTGCATGCCGTGACCGACAAAGAGATGGACCAGGCCCGTGCCTTGGCTGCGCAGGCATATCTCCGATATGCCAACGATGGCTCCGGCTATCTCGACGAAGTAAGGCCCAAAAGCATGGCCGACCTTGAAAAGCGTCTGAAACCCAAAGAGAAGGAAAACCTTAAGGCTTTCAAGGCCATAGGCGTGCCCAAGGGCTATGAATCCTGGGGAAAGGATAAACTCGTGGAATACTGGGCCGGGACGGCTTTCGCATCAAAAGGACTTCTGGAGAAAGGCAGAATCGGAAAATCGAGGGCAAGAAAGCGCATCAACGCCATGACATTGTCCGCGCCCGACAAAGCTCCCGCTCCGAAAGAAGCCGCTCCCGCTCAGGCAGCCCCGGCTCCCTCGGCAGCAGCCCCGGCCGACAAGCCTGCCATTTCCGGGAATAATGCCCCTGCCACAACGGCGCCTTCCGACAGCGCACGTCTCGCAGAGGCAGAAGCACAACTGCAGGCGGCTTCTGATCTCGGGCTCGAAGAGGAAGAGCCCCTGGAGAAAGCGGAAAACCACACATGGGTCTACATCGTCATCCTTATCGTGCTGGTCGGGGTTGTGGTTGCGCTTGTGGTCTTCGCCTCCAATATAATGAAGAAGAACGGCGGAAACATCTCCGGAGCAACAGCGAGTCCTGCCCCAAGACCGGCGGCTCAACAGGCGCCCGTCATTTCATCCGCCGGCGCGGAGGCAAATGCCCTGAGAGAAAAGTTTGCCGCGAGACTCACCGAGAAAAACAATGAGCTGCATTCCCTCAATAAGAAAATGGAGGAGATTAATGCCGCAAACGCTTCCCTGAAGCAAAAAGTGGAGGCTCTTTCGTCGGAGGTGGTTTCCCTGCGCAGCCGCCTGTCAGAGTCATCGGCCAAAATTTCCCAACTCCAGGCGGAAGCAGACTCTCTCAAGAAGGCTTCAGCCGTGCAATCGCCTGCCGCCGTGTCTCAAGCCCCTGCGCCCCGCCAGGAAGCTCCGATCAGGCCTCAGGCTGAGAAACCTGTGCAACAGGCTCCGCAGCAATCATCATCGGTGCGCACGATTTTCCTCGGCAGGGCCAATGCAAAAGGAATATTCATCCGCGCCGACCGCACGCTCAACCTTGGCAACTCCATATATCGTCTTGACACGACCGATGGCTATTCCGGCACATTCCGAGTCGCAGCCGACCCGACCGTGTGGGAAATGGCATTGCTGACTCCTCGCGAATCGCTGTCGTATGCTTGCGTGGCTGCCGACATCGACAACACCGACGGAATGGAGAAAATTGTAAACGACGCCGCCGGCACGGCTGTCTTCGAGAATGGTTGCTGGAAAGTGATCCGCAAAGCAAAAATTCACTACGAATAAATACGTGTCTTTGCGGTGAAACTCTCCATATGCAACATTAGGAGATGAAAAAAAATTTGCGAGAAAACGCAGCGCAAAGTTGCGTGATTGACAAAAAAGCATTAACTTTGCGTCGCAAAAGGCCTAAAAACATATTTAAGCCGTGTTGCCCTGATGGCGGAATTGGTAGACGCGTTGGTCTCAAACACCAATGGTGAGAGCCGTGCCGGTTCGAGCCCGGCTCAGGGCACCGACTCAAGGGGAGCGGATTTTTCCGCTCCCCCTTTTATGTATTGCTACTTAAAATTTTTTCAAGCCAACAAGCCTTATATATTCCCGACCCCTACACGGGAATGATGTATTTTGCGTTAAATATCCGCATTTTTAAGTTAATTTAGTTAAATCTAACCCTATTTTGGAGCGCGATATTAATTTTTTTAGCGAAAAGGGTTGACTTTCGAAAAATAAGTGTTAACTTTGCACCGTTTTTGATAGCAAAAAAAATTGTTTTATTATTTTAAACTTTAAAGAGATGAAAAAAGTAGTTCTTTCACTTGCTGTACTTTTCAGCGTAGCCATGGTTAGCTGTGGTGGTAACAAGAATGCAGCCGCTGTTGACAGCGACACTGTAGTAGTTGAGGAAGTTGCCGTAGAAGAGGTTGTTGTTGACAGCGCCGCTGGTGACTCCGTTGCCGCTGACACCGTTGTTGCTGCTGCCGCTGAGGTTGCTGCCGCTAACTAATCCAGCAAGCACATAAGACAAAAGGCAATTTATGGCCGATGCTCTCTTCGAGAACATCGGCCATAATATTTTAAGCTTTTTTTGCCTCCTTCCTTTGGGCAAAACCCAATTTCATTGTAATTTTGCAAGACATGGGCATCTTAGCCCAATTCCTGAATATGAACAAGAACCAAAAGATTATCTTTTACGGTGGCATTGCCGCCCTCGCTTGCCTCGTGGCCCTCATTGTCGTGCTTATTATCTCCAATTCCAAACGCACGGAGGAGGTCAACCAGGCAAGAGAAGAAACTGAAAGCCTGCGCCTGGCAAACGATCGGCTGCTCTTGACAAACGAATTCAATCAGCTCAACGCCGACTTCAATCAGTATGAAGACCAGCAGATATATCTCAAAAACGACTCGCTCGTCAAAAAATACAACGAAGCGCGTCTGAAAGTGGAGGGTCTTCTCAACGAACTCGACCATGAGAAGAAAAACAACGCCCAAAACAGAAAACGCATAAAGGACCTGGAGGCGCAAATCGCTACGCTTAAGGGTATCGTGAAGCATTATCTGGAGGAAATCAAGCGGCTATCCGAGGAAAACGAAGGGCTGAAGAAGGAAATCGAGCAGGTCAACCAACGCAACCAGCAGCTCGCTTCCAATCTCTCCGTGACCACTTCCCAAAACGAACAGCTTACCCAGACCGTGAAACTGGCAAAGAAACTCAACATCACCGGAGTTTCACTCCTAGCCTACAACAAGAAAGGCAAGAAAGAAAAGAACATCACGAAAGCCCGCCAGCTCGGAGTCAGCTTCATCGTGACCCCCAATAATACGGCGGCGGCAGGAATGAAGGATTTCTACATCAGAATCGTAAGCCCCGAGGGTTCGTTGCTCGGAAACGGAGGCTCCTTCAACCTCGACGGCTCCTCTGTGCAGTGCACGGCTTCCCGACAGATTGAATACACCAACGAAGAGGTCAGTGTAAGCGTCTATTGGGACGTGAACACCACTCTCACCCCGGGAGACTACACCGTGGAAGTCTTTGCCGACGGATATCGTCTCGCCGCAAAGCATTTCACCATGAAGAAATAAATCTCCATAGAGTATAAAAAAGTCCGGGCTTGCGACTGATTGAGTCGCAAGCCCGGACTTTTTTATACTCCTCGAAATACGCTTATCTGACGTGGAGCTTCACCGTCTTGCCGCAGCCGGCAAGGATATATACTCCCGACGCTACAGAAATGCGGCCAGATCCGGGTATCGACCCTACGGCTTTCCCCTCCAACGTAAAGACCGTCACTATGCCTGGAGTATAATCTACGACTATCTCCCCGCCCGAGACATAGGCCCGGATTACGTTCTCCGAAGATTCCGTCTCAATCCCCTCTACGGCGGAAACGCTCTTGCTCCCTACCACGACATAGCAATTGGCCGGGACGGTCACCGTCTTCCCCGCCACGCTGAATGAAGGATCACTCGCATACGACTTGGAAAGAATCTGATAGGCCGACTCATCCTCCTTAAGGAAATTCACGGTCACTGTGATGGCCCTGTCGACGTTTGGATTCACCACTGTGTGCAATTCCTTGTCTCCGCTGACCGATGTCAACGTGCGTCCGCCTGCCCAGCTCGCCACTCCGCAATTGTTGTCGAAACTTGCTCCCTCGGCAAACATCTCCTTGTTGTTGTTGCGGATAGCTATCAACTCGGCGTATGAGTCATAAAGACCCTTGCGTGTCGGAGCGTCGAAAAGCTTCCAATTGACAATTTTCGGGTCTGTATTGTTGCCTCCGTTGGAGTTCTTGGTGGTCTGGCTGTTGCCAAGCTCAGAGAACTGCCAGATCATATGCGCGCCGGGAGCCATGATCATCTGTGCGGCTGCAGATCCGAGACGAAGCATCGAGTTGGCTACATTCCCCTTCACTCCAGCCACGCCCCAGTTGTTCTGTTTGTAGGCGAGACGCTCCTCATCGTGGCTCTCAAGATACGACACGGTCGAACCCCATATCCTTCCCCCGTCCTTGGGAGCATACATCCGGTTGAGATTTGAGTCGGCGGAATAGCCCATCGCAAACTGGCAACCTGCCTCGTTGATATTGGCCCAATTCAATTCGCCGCTCTTCGCCATGGCGTTCTCCTCCTGGGCGCCGGCAAGGTTCTCGTTGATGAAATAGGCATTGGGATTGACCGCCATCACCACGTCGTGCAGACGCTTCATCCGGTCGATGCGCGACTGGTTGAAGGCGTTCGTGGCGGCATCGCCGCTGTTGGCGTAAGAATCATTGTCGCCAAGTCCCTTCACAAGGTCGAAACGGAAACCGTCCACCTTATATTCCGTCAGCCAATAGCGCAGCACGTCGTCCCATTGACGCTGCACGAGCGGGAAACCCTGGTTCCAGTCGTTGAGCACGCTGTAGGCATGGGGAGCGGAGGCATTGTAGAATGGATTCGACCCGACATCATACATCCTGTACCATGGATGCTGCCAGTCGCTCTGGTTGAAGACCATGTCGAGAATCACGGCTATGCCATTCTCGTGGCAAAGGTCGATCAGCTCCTTGTAGTCGTCGGGGGTGCCATATGCCTTGTCGGGGGCGAAATAGAAATTGGGATTATATCCCCAGGAGATGTTCCCGTTGAATTCATTGATCGGGAGCAGCTCTATGGCGTTCACCCCAAGATTCTTCAAGTATGGAAGCTTCTCGATGACGCCTCTGACCGTGCCGTTGCCGTCCGCACGTCCCTCCGTGCCGGTGAAGTCGCGTATCAGCAACTCATAGATAATAAGGTCGGAAGGGGCAACGCCCTTGAAGTCCTCCACCTTCCAGTCATAATCGTTGATATTCCCCTGATAGATGGCCAATGCCACCCCCTGCACTTTCTCCACCGGATACTTCGGAAGGCCGGGATAGACGCTCTCAGGGATATATTTGTCGTTGTCAGGGTCAAGGACAAGCCGGGCATACGGGTCGCCCACCTTTATCGAGCCGTCCACGAGATAATAGTAGCCGTATGGACGGTCGTTCTCCAGACCCTTCACGGTGGTCCAGAAATATCTCATCCCCTCCACGTCGGTATAATTCATCACACATTCATTGGAAATGGCATAATCCGTCCATTCGCCGACAATGATGACGCTTTTCTTCTCCGGCGCTCCGAGACAGAAAGTGACGGTCCCGTCGCTGTTCCTGACAGCCCCCATCGTCGGCGTTCCTCCCGGGTAGGGCTTTTCGGCAGAGTCCTCTGCATAGCAATACTTCAGGGAAGTCTTCACGGTCTCCCCGTTGGCCGTGGCAGCTGCCTCCACCACGTAGTCGCCGATTTTGCTGAACGTGTATGAGGCCTCAAGCTTTGTCGCGTTTTCCTTTTTGAAAATTTCTTCGCCATTGATGCTCAGCGTGATTACGGCAGGCGTGGTTGTGCCTACGGTGAACGTCGCTTCGGAGTTCGATGGAGTCACGAGCTCTCCGCTGATGCTCGACTGCAGGGCAATCTGCAGACCGGAGTCAACTACGTCGAGGAAAATGTCGGAATTGCCATCCCCTTTCCCCTCTTTCTTGCAGTCGGCCGTGCGGAACACGAAAGCGAGTTTCTTGATGTTCACGGAAGGGTCGGTGATGCCGTAATACGTGCGGATGTCGCCGATGTAGAGCTTCCAGAGATTCTCGCTGACGTAGGTCAGCTTGTATTTTTCCGCGTTGTCGCCCCAATTCGGAGCATTCTCCCAGTCTTTGCCGTTGCTGAGGCAAGCGCCCGTATGAGCATAGATTTGGGCGGAGGCGGGTTGCCCCATAAGCCCTTTGTTGCCTTGATCGGCATGAAAGAAGATTTCTACATCTTTTGCGTCCTCCTGCAAAGGCGAAGGATTTGACGTGACCTGCGAAAAGCAGCCCAGCGATGTTGCCAATACAAGCAACAAGGTCATAAAGTAGTTTTTCAACATGTAAGAATTTATTAGTTGGTTAATACAGCTATCTTTAGCAGTCGGTTCCGGCCATTACCGGCCGGAGATTTTCCCGCCCCTTCCAGGGGCGGGGATTTATTCCTCGTCGGGGACGTAGGTCTCGTTTTTCATGTGGGTATATTCCTCCCAGTCGGCGTCTTCCTCTGCCTCTATCACGATCGGAAGCGTCGGAAGCGGCTCCAGGGCTTTGTTGAAGACGAGAGAGAATATCTTGAGGTTTTTGGTGTAGAACACCCAGTCGCGCTTGCCGTCGCCCGTATAGATGCCGGTCAATACTGCCACGCGGTCTTTCTTGAAAGCGTCAAGAAAGGCGTCGGTGGCCTCCTCCATCAGCTCCGCGTCTTGGTCGGAGGGCATTCCGTCGGGACGTGCGTCATACTGCCAGCCCACCTCTATGCGATAGCGGTATTTGCCGCTGTCGCGATAGTCGTCGATGAGGTCGCGCCCGGTGACGATTATTGTCTTGCCGGATTCCCCCTCTGCCGGGTAGCTCCACCATTTGTCGGTATATTTCATACTCTCTCGGTCGTTAATGGATTGTCACTAAAGTTGCCCCGAAGCCGTATTCTCGGAATGAGGCGTCCTGCAATTCTGACTTCGGGAATTCCTTCCGGAGCAATTCCAACACGGCCTTGCGCAGCACGCCCTCCCCTTTGCCATGGATGAATACGAGCTTCTGCCCTATCCTGCCGGAATTTTCCTTCATATGGCGTCGCACACACCCAAGCTGCATCTCAAGCATATCCTTCGGCTGCATCCCGACGAGGCTGTCGGTCAGTTCGCCGATATGCAGGTCCACCTCAATCAGGGGTAGCACGGCATGGGGATTCGACGCAGGGGATTTCTCTTTCCTCTTATGGCCGCTGTCCACGTGATATTTCTTCGATAGCTGGGCGGCCATATCCTTGTCGGGCTTCATCCCGGCCATGGATTCCTTTATCTCGGCGGCATTCACCTCCAATGGCTTCGACACGACACCGTCGGAGACGAGAGGCACCTCCAGCACGGGATTGTCGAAATAGACTCCCGGTCGGAAGCAATGGAATTTATGGAATTTTGTCAAGTCGAGCTTGCGGCTGACGCTGACGGGGGCTTGAAGCGTAAAGGTCTTATCTTTCTTGTAGGCTATGCACTGGAAAGCGATTTTCTCATATCCGGGAAGGATCTCATGGCGAAGCGTGACGAGATCGATCAACTCGTTGGGGGCGACATTGCCGGAATAGACGAGCGTCCAGCCTCTCTCGTCGTCGCCGCGACGGAGAAGGGTGAAGTCGAGGAAATAGTTGGAGTCATTGACGAGCACAGCCCCGAAAGCCGACTTTCCAAGCTGCTTTACGTCTGTAGGCTCAAAGGCGAGAAGGATATTCATCTTGTCGCCGTGGGCGGTCTCCTCCAAGGGGAGTTCCGGCTCCGGTGCTGGCTCCGGCTTCATCTCCCTGGCAGCCTGGCGCGGTTCCTCCCGGCGGCCTTCGTCGAACGCCTCCTGGTCGAACATCTTCTTGAATCCCGAGGCGGGCTTGTCGAGGCCTGCGGGCATGACCACTACCACCTCCTTAAGCAGGATAGGGGTCTCAAAACCATCCTCATCCTCCACGTAGGCCACCTTGTCTTGTATTCTCGTAATCTTTCCGCCCCCGGTGCTGTTGAGGAAGCGGACGGTATCTCCTATTTTTGCCATTTCTCGTTCTGTCTATATTTGCTCGGCCTTGCTCCGGGCAAGACCCTGTTCAAACTCATCGTCCACCTTCTTCTCCCGCGCCTCGTAGGCATCGACTATGCGCTGCACGAGCGGATGGCGCACGATATCCTTCTTTTCGTATTCGATTATGCCGATACCCTCCACGCCCCGCAGGATGCGAAGGCTCTGAAGCAGACCGCTCTGCACGCTTCGCGGCAAGTCGATCTGGGTGGCGTCGCCGGTGATTATCATACGGCTGTTCATTCCCAGGCGGGTCAGAAACATCTTCATCTGATGCTTCGTCGTGTTCTGGGCCTCGTCGAGGATTATGACGGCGTCGTTGAGCGTCCTGCCGCGCATGAAAGCGAGTGGGGCGATCTGTATGGTGTCGCTCTCCATGTATTCTTTCAGCTTCATCTGGGGAATCATGTCTTCAAGCGCGTCGTAAAGCGGACGGAGATAAGGGTCGATCTTGTCTTTCATGTCGCCTGGCAGGAAGCCGAGTTTCTCCCCTGCCTCCACTGCGGGACGCGAAAGTATTATCCTCTTGCAGCTCTTGTTTTTCAACGCAGCCACGGCGAGGGCGATCGCTATGTAGGTCTTGCCGGTGCCGGCGGGGCCGAGGGCGAATGTGAGGTCATTTTTGGCAAAACTGCCCACCATCTTGCTCTGGTTGGCATTCCGGGGGGCGATGGGGCGCCCGCTCTGCCCGTAGATAATGACCCCCTGGGCGTTGACCTCCCGTGGGGGCTCCCCTTTTATGATGTCGATGATGACGTCTTCGGTCAGCTTGTTGAATTTCGTGGCATATCTTTCGAGCTCTTTTATCTTCTCCTCGAAGACGGCGGTCTCATGGTCTTCGCCTATGACCTTGATGACGTTGCCGCGTGCCGCCATCCGCAATTTCGGGAAGAGATTGCGGATGAGGCTTATGTTGCTGTTGTTGACCCCGTAGAATGTCTGGGGGTCTGCCTGGTCGATTATGACTGTTCTTTCGTTCATATGTTGCTTCTTGCTTACCCGACGCTCCCCTCCAGGGTGATCTGGAGAAGTTTTTGCGCCTCTACGGCGAATTCCATCGGAAGTTTGTTCATCACCTCCTTGGCATATCCGTTGACGATCAACGCCACGGCCTCCTCCAAGGGGATTCCGCGCTGCTGGCAATAGAATAACTGGGTCTCGTTGATTTTCGAGGTCGTGGCCTCGTGCTCCACGGTGGAAGCTGGATTCCTGACGTCGATATACGGGAATGTGTGGGCGCCGCATTTGTTCCCCATCAACAGCGAATCACACTGGGTGAAGTTGCGGCAGCCGTCGGCGTCTTTGGCCACGCGCACGAGCCCGCGGTAGGAATTCTGACTCTCCCCGGCCGAAATACCCTTGCTGACTATCGTGCTGCGAGAGTTGCGTCCGAGGTGTATCATCTTGGTGCCTGTGTCAGCCTGCTGGTGGTTGGTGGTGACGGCCACGGAGTAAAATTCCCCGACGCTCTCATCCCCTTTGAGGATGCACGAGGGGTATTTCCAGGTTATCGCCGACCCGGTCTCCACCTGTGTCCAGGAGATTTTGGAGCGGTGGCCTCTGCAAAGTCCGCGCTTGGTCACGAAGTTGTAGATACCCCCTTTCCCCTCCTTGTCGCCGGCATACCAGTTCTGGACTGTGCTGTATTTCACCTCCGCCCTCTCCTCGCAGATTATCTCCACGATGGCGGCGTGAAGCTGGTTTTCATCGCGCATGGGGGCGGTGCAGCCCTCAAGGTAGCTGACGTAGGCGTCGTCGTCGGCCACGATCAGCGTGCGTTCGAATTGCCCCGTGCCGGAGGCGTTGATGCGGAAATACGTGCTAAGCTCCATCGGACAGCGCACCCCCTTCGGTATGTAGACAAACGACCCGTCAGAAAACACTGCCGAATTGAGCGCGGCATAGAAATTGTCGCGATAGCCGACGACGGTCCCGAGGTATTTCTTCACCAAGTCGGGATAGTCCTTCACGGCCTCTGAGAACGAACAGAATATCACCCCCAACTCCGCAAGTTTCTCGCGGTGGGTGGTCTTGACGCTGACGGAGTCCATGACGGCGTCTACGGCCACTCCGGCAAGCTGTTTCTGCTCCTCCAGGGAGATGCCGAGCTTGTTGAAGGTCTTTATCAACTCCGGGTCCACCTCGTCGAGACTCTTCTTCAGTTCCTTTTTCTTGGGGGCGGCATAATAGGAGATAGCCTGGAAGTCTATCTCCGGTATGTCGAGGTGTCCCCAGCGGGGCATGGGCAACGTGAGCCAATGCCTGTAAGCCTTCAGACGGAATTCGAGAAGCCATTCAGGCTCACCCTTCACAGCCGAGATAAACCGAATGACGTCTTCATTCAGCCCCGGAGGGACAATCTCCGTCTCGATGTCGCTCGTAAAGCCGTATTTATATTCAGTATCGGTGGCCTTCTTCAGGAGGTCATCATTCTCGGAAGCCGCACTACGTCGGGCCATATCCATATCTAAATTCTCTTTCTTCATAATGTAAGA
>VSPO01000048.1 GCA_009775375.1 Muribaculaceae bacterium
GTCTATAATATTTGCGGGTATCAACGTATTTCGACTTGTCAGCCATGAAAGATATATTGTCGTTCATTTGAGCCACCTTTTGCATGGCGTATGTGCTCATCAGCCCTTTTATTGAATCATTTTGTCCGAAGACCGATATCCCTATAAAAAGGAACAAGAGACAGATGATGTGTTTTAAGTGTTTCATTGTTGTTTGTTCGATGGTGCGTTGTTTGAAGTTGGAGTTTTCCGGAAATGTTGCTATGTAGTCAAATACGGGTGGTTTCGAGGGCTGTCACGTCACCGAGCATAACCACGAATTCCGGTCTGTCGATGGTCTCTTCGGCAAGGATGTAGACTTTGACTTTCTTGCGTGTTCTGTCTTTATAGATAGGTCGTCCATCCCTATACCCAATGAAAATTTGCTCAAAATAAGCCGTGCAAACATATTTATTATCATCGATTTTTTGTAGTTCGCTGACTTTTATGTCTTGTACTTTGGTTGATTGAATATCAACCTTAGAGTAGCGGAGATTAATCAAACCTGTAAAATAATCCTTCATTAAGCGTTTTCTTGGCTTTTTGCGTAATGTGGAGGTAATTTCCATTTTCACACCATCGTTCTGGATTCCTTCTTCTTCATAAGGTTCACCGTTTTCGATAAAAAGCTTAAGTGCTTGTTTCTTGTAATATTTACGGGTATCAACGTCTTTCGACTTGTCGGCCATGAAGGATATATTGTCGTTCATTTGGGCAACCTTTTGCTGAGCCCGTTGTTTGGCCAATTCACTCATTTCTTCCATCCCAACGATATCCTGGGCAAAGGCTGATGCTCCTAATAAAAGAGACATCATGCATATGATGTATTTCAGCTTGTTCATAATGAGAATTTATTATTTTTTATATGCTTCTTTTACCTTGAGTTCCGATATTTTGTCGCTGTCGTTGACTACGACATCTACCGGCGCGACTTTGAGCAGGATTCTGCTGGTTGCCAGCCTTCCGATAAATTCGTCGGCCGATGATTTGTCAATAACAAAATTGCCGTCCTGGCTCATAACCTTTACCACAGCATTAGGGGTGAATATCTTCTCTAGTTCAGATGCCTGTGCGATTCTCGCGGTTTCTTTCTGTCGTATGTCAATAAGATTGTCGAGAGCCACTCCGATGCGGTTCATCCATTCTTGGTTGGAGGATACTGTCGATGTTGCAGAAGAGGAAGCGGGAGGGGTTACGGTCACTGGTTTGGATGTTGGAGGAGGAGTTGTTGATGCTGTTGCTTTTGACAGATTGGATACAAAGATTGGGGTTTGTTTACCGTTGGTAAAATCATTTAAGTCATTTTTTACAGTGCTAAATAAAGTAGACCAATCTAACGTGCCATCGTAAGCTTGATCTTCAAATGTTTGAACTAAGTAGAATGTGAAAAAATCAATAGGTCCGAGTGTAGTCTTATCTCCGTATGATGATTGTCCCGGAGAGGCTGAGGTCAATAGGAAATCACCTTTATTTTCAAGAAACATTTTTTGAATGGATTTTATTTCTTTCTCGGTTAGTGTGGTGTTTCCATAGTTTACTCCAAAAGATGGTATATCTCTACGGTTTACACCTTGGTAAACATTACAGCACATACCAATTGTTGCTGTAAGTTTTGCTCCTTTTGTCTTTAATTGATCATGTGCCCATTTTAATGGAATGAAATAATCGGGATTGAATTGTCCCATTAGCATCATTGGCCATGGTTCCCCTCCCACAGTGCCATGCGTTCCATGACCGATGTAGTAAAATACTACAATATCATCCTGTGAACAATTTAAATTTGTTATGACATTTTTGCCTTTTTGGGGAGTAAGGTCAGTGCCGTGAATATCTTGGATATTAGTCTTATAACCTTTCTCTTTGAGAGCTGCATTTATGGGATTGATGAAATGGTTGTAAAGAACTTCTCTGCCATTCTTGTCTAATACTCCAACATTCTCGTCTTCTGTGTCAATAAATGTAAGCCAATGGATTGTCTGTGCATTGGCTATAAAGGGCAGTATACTGAAAAATAGTATAGCAAGTTTTCGTATCATAATATAGGATTTACTTGGTTTTTATTTTATATTTGAAATGTGGTAAAATGGAATTTGATTTTGTTCAGAGATATCCGATAACGTTGAGCAGATTTCATCCGCGATTCGTTTGATATCAGGAATGCCTCCTTCTGCGTATGCATCTTCAAGACTCATGACGAATACGTAGGTGAAGAAATCCATAGGTCCTAAGGGGGTGTCTCCTCCAAAAGATTGTTGCCCTCTCTTGGCAGAGCACATAAGTATTTCACCATTAATGCTTGTGATCAAATGTCTTATGTATTCGTATTCTGTATCTGTCAAACGAAATTTTTCCAATCTATCCTTGTTAATAGGAATAGGATCAACCGTATTTTCAGCTTGTTTCAGAGAATCCAGATATAATCTTTGGGGAAGTTGCCCATTGGTAGGATTGGCTCTGCCTGAGGAAACATTGGAGGAAACAGCGACCATTACAATACCTTTGCAATCCTTTGCCTGGACTTGCTCGTGAATATAGTCAAAAGGAAGTGCTCCGGATGACTTCGGTTCTAAAAACAGAATCGGGAATTGTGATTTACAGGTGTCGGGTGCTCCGAAACCATGTCCGGCATAATACAGGAATATCAGGTCTTCGGGAGTGGTTTTAATATTATTGATGGTCTTGACCACGTTTGAGACCGTAAAATTGTCTCCATCTATTTGATACAAATAATTGTCATATCCAAGAGAGTCCGATACTATTGAGAACGGAGTTACGATTCGTTCAAAAAGAGTGTTACGACCTGTGTTATTGAGTATCCCGATATGAGTGTCGTTCGTGTCGAATATTGAAATCCAATGCACAGACTTTGCATCGGCATTTGCAGCCAGTGCAAGGATCATAATGATAATGGCTGTTAGTTTTTTCATGATTCTCTTGTCAATAGCAGATTATGAAAGAAGTCGTTGTCGGGAAACATCTTGCAGGCGAAGCGAAGCATGTTGTCGGATGCCAGGTCAAACATGGCAATCTGTTTGTCGTCGGCATCAAAAATGCCCCATTTGCGAAGACCGAAATCATATTTAAGGATAATCTTGGCCTTCTTCTGGGTGTATACGGCTTGAAATTGCGGCATGAAGACTCCATAGACGGTGGTGTTCGTCATATAGTTCTTGGGATTGGTGACGATGAACTTCATGATTTCAAGTTCTTTGGAAGATACTTTCTTGTTGATGGCCCTTTTAAGGCTGTCGGATTGTGATGGCAGACAAGAAATCTCCACTTTCTTTGGCGCTCTGATGATGTAGTATATACTGTCGCCCAAAGCATTATACATTGTTGTGTCCATGACGGCTATTACCGGGGATGAAGGGCTTTCGAGTTTATTCTTTTTCGCGGAGCAACTGGCTGTGGCGGCGATTGCGACTAGCATAAGAATTGGGATGACTTTCTGTATCATATTATTAATTTTAAGTTTATTAAATGTATGGCAGGGTATGACATATTGCATCGATTCTTGAGGATTCGATGTTAGGAATTATTTAAAATTGTGTATAATTCCATGTATAAATCATGGATTCGAGATGGTCAGTGAGAGTTGTTTTGAAAAGCCTTTTTAAGTTTAGTTTCATAGTGGCGTGTCGTTTTGTAGTTGGAAGACTCACGGTCCAACAGGGTATAAAAAAAGCGTGAGAGTCTGTATCTGTTACTCGTCCCACGTTGCGAGGCTCTGGCATGTGCCCATCTAAGTAGAACGAGCAACGCGGAGTCTCACGCAGTATGATGCGCCACATATGGCCTATGCTTCTCAGCATAAGCCAATGAAGGTATAATCATACACCTAAGACGCCTATCGTCGCCTCATTCTTGACTTAGATTTTGAAACTGCCAGATTTCGCAACGTCAAGAACAAGCGTTTGATAAACGCTATGTCAAAATGTCTGTACCCGCCCACGTGCCCCATATCGGGACTCCGCTGGCGATATGCAATCGCAAAATTAATAGTAATTTTCAAGAAAACAAACAATCGGGAGATTATTTTTGTAATTTTTTTTGAAAATTGGTTAATAGAAGAAGATGAGGAAAGCGATTGCTTAAAATATCTGAGCCATAGGTGAGGCGATTTTTAGGAAAGAGCTTTTATCAGTCGAGGGCGTTTCGCCGATTGTGATGACGACTGACGGGATTTTCTTGTGATTTCGGATGCTCGGAATCGCCCTCCTGCGCGAAGATTGAAGTGCGGCTTGCCGAAGATAGCAGATACTTGACGCAGGTTGATTGGCGATTGGATGAAGATACTTGACGCGGGATTGTTGGAAATTGGATGAAATTTCTTAATTTTGTATGAAATTACGTAATCTTCTAAAAAATGACAGCACTCACTGCGGCGGATTATGCCGATACAGGACAATGGCGTCTTATCGTCAAAATATTTGCCGACGGCATTTCGGCATATCTTGAGAATACGCTCCACGACGATGTGGAGCCTCAGGAGCTTTTCACGTCTTCGTGGGAGAATAATCCCGACGGCCTGCTGCAACGAATAGAGAACGCGGTCTACGACCATCCGAGGGTGCTTGATGATTTTTCGGCAAGGATAGTGGTATTCGACCGGCGTACCCTTTTCATGCCCACTGAATTACTTGTCGAAACGGAGGATGCTGAAGATGAATTCTATAAGGAGGTGTATGACGCTGATGAGGAGGATATAATGTGTGACACCGACGGCGACATTACGGCTGCATTCTCGCTTGCCCCGGGACTGAAGAGCTTTCTCAACCGTACGTTTCCCGGCGCGCGTCTCGGCTGCAACCTTATGAGGAGCGTGGCGGATTTAAGAAAAGAGGATGAAGGATTGCGTCTTTACCTAGTAATACGGGAGAAGGAAACGGATTTCATACTTCTTGACGGAAGGGACTTGATTTCGGCGAGCACGCATTCATGCGAATGCGGAGCCGACATTGCCTATCATGGATTTAATCTTATGAATGTCTATGGGATTGACCCGAAGGATGTCATGGTGGCAACCGAGGGGGAGGAATTGCCCGACGACGCGAAGCTTGTCTTCAGCAAATTTACGAAAGGATGCAGGCAAAATGACAATACTCACGAAAAACAGTAGACCATGAGAATTATCAGAGGAAAATATGGCAGAAGGAGATTCGATGTGCCTAAAAACATTACCGCACGTCCAACGACCGACTTCGCCCGCGAAAACCTTTTTAACGTGCTTGAGAATCTTGACGATTTTGAAGGAAAGACCGCTCTCGATCTTTTTGCCGGGACAGGGGCAATAAGCTATGAGTTCATGTCGAGGGGATGTTCGGAAGTCACGGCAGTGGAGCAGGCTCCGGTGCAGGCCAACTTTATCAGGAGCGTGAAGGAGAAACTTGGCGACGAGACGCTCAGGGTCATTAAGGGGGATGTCTTCAAGTTCATCGCCACGTGCCACAGGCAGTTTGATTTCATATTCGCCGACCCTCCATATGATCATCCCCGATTTGAAGAGGTGCCGACCCTGATTCTGGAGTCGGCAATGGTCAGGAAAGGGACGGTGGTCGTAATAGAGCACTCCAAAACCAGGGACTTTTCGACATTGCCCGGCTTTTCGCAGCATCGCGTCTACGGGAGCGTCAATTTCTCGATATTCATCGTAGAATAAACAGCAAAGGACGTAAAAAGGAGTCTTTCCGGGGAGGAGCATAGCAACAAGATAAACAAAAAGAAAGCAAAATATGGATCAGAATAAAATAAAGCTCGATAGTATAGAGGAAGCGATAAATGATTTCCGCGAGGGCAAATTCATTGTCGTGGTAGACGACGAAGACCGTGAGAATGAGGGCGACCTTATAATCGCCGCCGAAAAAATCACTGCCGACGACGTCAATTTCATGCTTAAGAACGCAAGAGGGGTGTTGTGCGCACCAATTACGAATGAGCGCTGCCGAGAGCTCGACCTGCCACATCAAGTGGAGGACAACACCTCGATGCTCGGCACGCCGTTTACCGTGACAGTAGACAAGCTGGAGGGATGCTCCACGGGAGTTTCCGCCGAAGACCGCGCCGCCACGATACGCGCCCTTGCCGACCCGACTTCCCGGCCTGAGACTTTTGGCCGCCCGGGTCATATCAATCCCCTTTACGCACAAGACAGGGGCGTGATCCAAAGATGCGGACATACGGAGGCCGCCGTGGATTTCGCCAGGCTGGCCGGTCTGCAGCCCGCGGCCGCGCTGATGGAGATAATGAGCGACGACGGCACTATGGCACGTCTCCCGGAACTTCGTCGCAAGGCCGATGAGTGGGGGCTTAAGCTTGTCAGCATCCGCGACCTCATCGCCTTCCGTCTGCAGAAGGATTCGATAGTGGAGATGGGCGTTGAGGTGGACATGCCGACCGCTTACGGCCATTTCCATCTCATTCCGTTCCGCCAAAAAGACAACAATCTCGAACATATCGCCCTGATAAAGGGGGACGTGGCGAATGGCGAGCCAGTATTGGTCAGGGTGCATTCCTCCTGCGCTACGGGCGACATCTTCGGCTCGATGCGATGTGAATGCGGCGAACAGCTTCATCTGGCCATGAAGATGATAGAGAAAGAGGGCAGGGGAGCCATCATATACCTCAACCAGGAGGGCCGCGGCATAGGACTTATGGAGAAAATCAAAGCCTACAAGCTGCAAGAGAACGGCCTGGACACGGTGGACGCCAATCTTCACCTCGGCCATAAGGCCGACGAACGCGATTATGGCGTAGGGGCAAATATCCTTCATGCCCTCGGCATAAAGAAGATGCGGCTCATGACCAACAACCCCGTGAAAAGGGTCGGTCTTGAAGGTTATGGACTGGAGGTGGCGGAGAATGTGCCATTGGAGGTCGAACCCAACAAGTACAACCGATTCTACATGCACACCAAAAAGGAGCGCATGGGGCATGACCTGCATAAGATAGACTGAATTCACGGGCCGGACACATGCTGACAATCCCGATAAGACAACATAGAAATTTAATTTGACACAATACCAACGTATCATGAGAAAACTGATTCTTCTAACGGCGGCCTTGTTCGTGGCAATGTTGCCTGTCCGAGCCAAAAAGGCCCTTGACCATGCTGACTTCGACAGATGGGAGAAAGTGGCGAATTATTCCATCTCCAACGATGGGAAATGGGCAACGTATGCTGTCAACCCACAGGAGGGGGATGGCAAGTTGTATTTCTACGACACCGCCAAGGGCAACGTCATAGAGATCAAACGAGGCTACGCCCCTAAGTTTTCATCCAACGGCAAATGGGCTTTCGCCTTGGTGAAGCCTTTCTTTAATGATACGAGAAAAGCCAAGATAAATAAAAAAAAGGGTTTCGACCTTCCTCAGGATTCCCTTGCCATCATAGATCTTTCCTCTGGGGAGATTGAGAAAATCGGGAATGTGATATCCTATAAGACTCCGGAAAAGGGAGGGGAATGTGTGGCCTGGCTTTCGTGTGACACGGCGTTGATAAAGGCCAAAACACTCAAGGACAAAAAAGCCGGGAGGCCGATGGTGGTCAGGAATCTTGCCGACGGGTCTTCAAAGACAGTCAAAAACGTGGGGCAATACTCGTTTTCAAAAAACGGGTCGCACTTGGCTATGACCCTAATCAAGCAGAAGAAGGATTCTCTTACCACGAACGGAGTGGCCGTGGTCAAAATGGCCGACAATACGTTGAGCCTGATCTCTCGCGACAAACCGTTCTTCGGAATGCCCGTCTTCAATGAGGAATCCACCAAGTTGGCATTCATAGCCTCTTCCGACTCAGTGGAGACCGGCACCAAGAAAGGGGAACTGTATCTTTCAGACCTCACGGCCGGCAACCATGACCCAAAGATAATTGACGTGAACGTGGGAAAAGAGCTGTCGCTGAATCAATACTCAATCCCACGCTTCTCCCACAACGGCAGACGGCTCGTTGTCGGCGTGGCTCCATACGTTGCACCCGACGACACGACTTTGGTAAGCTTCGAACTTCCCACGCTCGACATATGGCGTTGGGACGCACCATACACACCTCCAAAGGAGAACAAAATGGTGGAGACAATCAGGAAGCAGACCTTTCCCGTAGTCATAGACCTTGCAACGGATAAGCAAGTGCTCATGACCGCAGACCCTTTTACAAGGGTCTTGTCGCCCGACAGATGGGATGCCGACTGGGCGTTGATGGCCGACATGTCAGACCTCATGGTCAAGATGCAATGGGATGCGCAGTCGCCTGTCAGGCTTTCTCTTAAGAATGTCGTCACAGGAGAGGAAAAAGAGGTCGCAACCGTTCCTAACGTGCAGTTCGGGCTTTCTCCTTCCGACAAGTATGTAGTATGGTTTAACGACCGTGACTATTATGCCTATGATATTGCCAAAGGGACAGTGGCAAACATAAGCGAGGCGGTAGAACAGCCGCTCTGGGATGAAGACATGGACACTCCCTATAAACAGAGCTATCCTTACGGCATGATGGGATGGACTGAAAACGACGGCCGACTATTGGTCTACGACCGTTATGACGTCATCTCGCTCGACCCTACGGGCGCATCCGCTCCCGTCAATCTCACTGCAGGGGAAGGACGCAAAAAAGACTTGAAAATACGCTACATCCCGACCGACAGGGAAGCAAGATCGATAAAAACGGGCGAACAGGTGGTCTATTCCTTGTTTGATTACTCCGACAAGCGCAACGGCCTTGCCAGCGACAGATTCTCGCTCAAGCCGAAGGCCCCGTCGATAGACTTCCTTGGGGAATATCAAATAAAAGAGGTGGAGAAAGCGAAGGATGCCGACCTCTACAGCTGGATTCAAGGGAATTTCCAGACCTCTCCCAATGTCTATGTGTCGAAAGGGCTTGTGGCCTCTAAGACGGCCAAAGTATCAAATTCCAACCCCTGGATTGACAATTATCGCTGGGGCAAGGCAGAGCTTTTCAAATGGCACGCCTACGACGGCAAACCATCGGAGGGAGTGCTTTATCTTCCCGATGACTTTGATCCCGCCAAGGAATATCCAATGCTTGTCTATTTCTATGAGACATATTCACAGGACCTCTACAAACACTATGACATGGAGCCATCCTGGAGCTGGATAAATTTCCCGTTCTATGTCAGCAGGGAATATGTGGTGTTTGTTCCCGATATCCATTACACGGCCGGAATCCCCGGAGAGAACTCCTACAATTATGTCTGCTCGGGAGTGGAGGCAGTCTGCAAGAAATTCCCCAATATCGACCCCAAAAGAATCGGAATCGACGGACAAAGCTGGGGGGGCTATCAGACGGCATATCTTATAACGCGCACGGATATGTTCGCCTGCGCCGGTTCGGGAGCGCCCGTAGCCAACATGACTTCGGCTTACGGAGGAATCAGATGGGGCACGGGAGATTCCCGTCAGCGACAGTATGAAATGGGTCAGAGCCGCATAGGCCGTACGCTTTGGGAGGCCCCGTCGCTTTACATAGCCAATTCCCCGGTGTTTTATGCCGACAGGGTTCACACTCCCTTGCTCATCATGCATAACGACGACGACGGGGCAGTGCCCTGGTATCAGGGCATAGAGATGTTCATGGCATTGCGTCGTCTGGGCAAACCCGTCTGGATGCTCCAATACAACGGGGAGGCGCACAATCTTAAGGAACGTCGCAACAGGAAGGATATCACGAGAAGGCTTCAACAATTCTTCGACCATTATCTGAAAGGCGCTCCCATGCCGGAATGGATGAAAAACGGGATTCCCGCCATCCGCAAGGGTCAGGAATTCGGATATTGACAAGGTCGACTGAAATTCTGGTTTTGCGACTTAACAAAGAGATATTGAGGCTGAGCATGCCGGCAATAGTGAGCAACATCACTGTGCCGCTGCTCGGCCTTTGTGATACGGCCATTTCCGGTCATCTCGGTTCAGAGCTATATCTTGCAGCCATTGCCGTCGGGTCGATGATTCTCAACGTCATCTTCTGGCTTTTCGGGTTTCTGAGGATGGGCACCACCGGACTGACCGCCACGGCCTATGGCTCTGCCGACGAAGCGGAGATAAAGAAAGTCTTCACTCGGGCATTATGCCTTGGATTCGCGATAGGCCTCGTGCTGACCATTCTCCAGCAGCCTATACTGCGACTGATGTTCGTGGTCATAGAGCCGGAACCACAGGTGGCAGATCTCGTGGCCCGATATTTTGGCATCTGCATATGGGAGGCTCCGTCGCTGCTTGCCACGATGGCTATAAGCGGATGGTTTGTCGGAATGCAATCTACGTTTTGGCCGATGGTGATTGCCATAAGCGTCAATGTCGTCAACATCCTTGTCAGCTGCGTGCTTGTGTTTGGAATCGGGATGGGATTCGACGGAGTGGCGATAGGCACCGTCTCCGCCAACTGGATAGGATTCCTGCTCTCCATCTTTGCGGCTTCCCATTTTCGCAAAGGGAGGGGATTGCTTTGCCGGCTGCGTGAAATCATCAAAGGCGGAGGGATAGGAAGCTTCTTTAAAGTAAATGTCAATCTGTTCTTCCGGTCGTTTTGCGTGACCAGCGTCAGTCTTGGAGTGACGGCGGCCGGGGCGAGGCTCGGAGCGATGACCTTGGCGGTCAATGCCGTCATGATGCAATTCTTCACCCTGTTCTCGTTTTTCATGGATGGGTTTGCATTCAGTGCCGAGGCCTTGGTGGGGCGTTTTGTCGGGGCATGCGACAGGGAGAAGGTGAAGAGCGTCGTCAAGGCATTGCTGAAATGGACGATAGGCGTGGCGATATGTTTCACGTTGGCTTACGTTTCCGGCAGCGAGCTTCTGACTGACCTCATGACCGACAATGAAGAGGTCAGGTCGGGGGTAAGGGAGATGAGTCTTTGGATATGGATAATACCGGGGATGTCGGTCTGGGCCTTTATCTACGACGGCTTTTATATAGGAATAACCGACACCTTCAGGATGCTTGTCGCAACCTTTCTGGCGTCGGTCATATTCTTTGTCATGCTTTTTATCGCATCGCGACTGCAAGGACTGACATCAATGGGTTCCAACATGGTGTTGTGGAGTGCCTTTGCAGCTTATCTGCTGATGCGCGGCGTAGTGCTTGCCATTATGTGGCGGAAGACAGCGACCCGCAAAATGGCGGGTCATTCCCAGTTGTCGCTGCGGAAGGGGATGAGGGGCAGCCAGTCGCCGCCATAAAGAGTCCCTATCTCGAAATCGTTGAAACAGTATCTGACGGCTACCGGAGCAGGCACCTTGTCGGATGAAACCACTATCTCATTCGTTTGCCAGTTGAGACGGGCATTATCGGGGGGATAAAACTTCTTGTCGGCCCCTGCCACTTCAAATCCGCGGATGTCGTAGTTGCGGCAGATTCCGTTTTCCTTCGAATCAATCGCCACCCATACTTCATTCCCTTTTACCTTATGAGATTTGTACTTGGGACTTTCGCACATGAATTGCTTCTTGCCGTATTTCTTGTTGAGCGCGAGGCTTGCGAGGCGGTGGCCCACTCCAGATTTGTTTCCCGGATGGATGTTGAATCGTTCGTATGGTTTCACGAGATCGTTTGTGCCGATCATCGCGCTGTTGGGGATAAGGTCAAGGGATTTCCATTGGGCTTCCCTGAGATAGGCCGACTTGTTGTCCTGGTCGGGCGAATCATAGTCGTAGGGGGCTATTTCCACGGAATAGAAGGGCAGGTCGCCACGGCCGAGTTCATTGCGCCAATGCTCCACCATCCTTGCCAATCTCGGGGCATACTCTTCATGCTTGCCCACATTAGAACAACCCTGGTACCATAAAATGCCATTGACCGTATATCCCTTTATCGGATTGAACATTGCATTATACATCACCATCGGACGAATATAATGAGTCATGGCCTCGATGTCTTTTTCATCCAACGACACGTCGGGGTATTCCTTAAGAATCTCCCTTGGCAGCCAGCTTTCCACGCGAGCTCCGCCGTGAGAGCAATTCACGATTCCGACAGGCACGTCAAGCACCTCGCTGAGACGAGTGGCGAAATACCAAGCAGTGGCGCTGTAGTCGGATGCAGTGTCGGGACCGGGCACTGTCCACCGGGCATCGACCGTGTCCAGCGGCTGATAGCTCTGCGACAGCGGCACCGTGAAGAAACGCACCTTGTCGGCCCATTTCCTGGAGGAGGCTATCTCATCCGTGCCACCTTCCACGTTGCAACCTCCAAATCCCTTTAGAGGCATTTCCATGTTGCTTTGGCCCGAGGCGAGCCAAACTTCGCCTATGAGCACGTCTTTAATGGTCAGCGGTGTGCCGTCGCTGATTGTCAGCGTCTGCGGCGTGAAGCTTGCCGCCGGAGTCGGGATTGAAATTTCCCATTTACCGTCGGCTCCGACTTTCCCTTTCACGGGAACGCCAGACCATGAGGGGGAGACCGTCAACTCGGCTCCGGGAGTGGCGTTCCCCCAGAGGTGAACGTCAGTCTGCTGTTGAATCACCATGTTGTCGCCGATAATGGAGGCTGGCTCAACCTTGGCGGAGGCTGCCAATCCCATTGAAATCAGCGAGACAGAAAACAGTAGTTTTTTCATGTCGGTTAGATTGTGGATATGAAATTTAGATTTACGCATTGTAGAAAGCTCTTACGACCAGCCCCCGCCAAGAGCCTTGTAGAGGTTGATCAGGGCGAGATACTCATTGAGCATCGCGTTGTTGACTCCGATTTGCGATTCGAAATAACGACGCTGGGCGTCAAGCACGTCAAGGTAGTTGAGGGTTCCGCCGCGATATTGCAGCCAGGCGAGTTGCACGTATTTTGCGGCAGCGTCGCGCAGATCGGATTTCACTCGATGGTTTTCCCTGTATTTTTGAAATGCTGTGATAGAGGTGTTGACCTCAGTGAAAGCATTGATTACGGCTTTCTCGTAATCATAGCGGCTTTGATTATAAACGGCGATTGAGGCCTTATATTTCCTTTTTCTCTTTCCGAAGTCGAAAATAGGTCCCGTAATTTGAGCTATAGCATAGGTGAAAGGGGACTTGAAGAAATCTTTCAGACCATCGTTCTCAAAACCGGGGGTAAGGCCGATTTTCAGAGAGGGAAACCTGTCGGCATAGCTTACCCCGACATCAGCCATCGCGGCTTTCAGACGCTGTTCGGCAGCGCGGAGGTCGGGCCGGCGTTTCAGGAGTTCGGAAGGGATGCCAAAAGGCAGTTTCTTATCCACGTCCGGATCGAAGATAATCGTGCGCCGTTCGAACGCTTCTTTAGGATATTCTCCCATGAGCATAGTGAGGGAATTGCGCATGGACGTGACCTTTAGCTCCAGGTCCGGGATAAGGGAGGCAGTGGAGGAATATTCCACCATTGCCTGCTGATATACCGTCTCGGAAGTCAATCCCCCCTCAAACCGGAGTTTAGCCTGATGCAGAGCCTCCTCCCGCGTCTTGAGAGTCTGGCGGACTATGGCAAGCTCGTTCTCAAGCGAAAGCAGCCGGAAATAGGTGGTGGCGACCTCGGCTATCAGAGTCATCCTCATTGAGCGGTAATCCTCTACGGAGGCGGCATAACGAGCCTCTCCTGCATTCGTTGCTTTCTGGAGCGAACCCCAGAGGTTGAATTCCCAGGAAATAGGGAATTTCAGGTCGTGCTCAGGGTCCTTGGAGGTAGGGCCTCCGTCATATTTGTTTGTCTCATGAGAATATGCCACGTTAAACCCGATTTCGGGAAGCATGTTGGCCTTCGCCACCCCATACATCTCTCTCATCTGATCGACCTTGGCCGCGGCCTTAAGGATGTCGCGGTTGTTTTCAAGGGCGATTTTCATGATAGACGAAAGCGTGGAATCCGAATAGAATTCCCACCATTTAAGGTCGGCAAGCGACAGGGAGTCAGGCGTTGAGGCAGATTCCTCACCCGGCATGAATCGGGAAGGCATGTCTATGTCGGCTTTCGTCAGGTTTTTCGTGCCTGAGCATGAGGAAAGGACGACCAATATTATGAATGACAATATCGTGAATCTCATTTTTCGGGAATGATGTCTGTTTTTTGTTTTGATTTCTTATTGAAAAGCTTGTTGACCGCCACGAAGAAGAAGGGGACGAATGCGATGCCGACGGTGATTGCCACAGCCATGCCGAAGAACACGCCCGTGCCGATGTCGCGGCGGGCCGCCGAACCGGGTCCGGAAGCGAAAAGGAGGGGAAGAAGACCGAGCATGAATGCCAGCGAAGTCATGACAATAGGGCGGAACCTCAGTCTTGCGGCCGACAAGGCGGCATGAACAGGGTCGGCTCCCTTGTCGGTCTCCTCCTTGGCGAATTCCACTATAAGGATGGCGTTCTTTGCGACGAGTCCGACAAGCATCACAAGTCCGATCTGGAAATAGATGTTGTTTTCGAGTCCGCAAATCCATATCCCAAGATATGCGCCTACCCCGGCAATCGGCAGCGACAGAATCACCGCCAATGGCACCGACCAACTCTCATACAGGGCCGCCAAGAAGAGAAAGACGAAAAGGAAAACGAGTCCGAGCACGAGCCCGGTGTTGCCGCTTTCATGTTTCTGCTGGTAGGAAAGGCCGCTCCATTCCACTCCAATATTGTCGGGCAGATGCTCCTCCACGATAGTTTCGAGAGCGTCCATTGCCTCTCCCGTGCTATATCCATGGGCAGCCTCTCCCGATATGGTGGCTGAGTTGAACATGTTGAAGCGTCCGATTGTGCCCGGCCCTGTAGTGAATTTAGAGTTGCCTAAAGACGACACCGGCACCATAGTATTGTCGGCGCTTCTCACGAAGAAAAGGTCGATGTTCTCGCGGTTGGCTCGATAGGGGGCTTCGGCTTGTATGTAGACGCGGTAGATGCGGTTGAACATATTGAAGTCGTTGACGTAGATTGAGCCGGTGAAGGCTTTCATCGTTGAGAAAATGTCGCTGACGGGGATTCCGAGCATCTTGGCACGGTCGCGGTCTACGTCGAAATAAAGCTGGGGAATGTCGGCCTGCATGGAGGTGGAGAGGTCGGTGATGGCTTTGGCCGATGCCGCATAATGTTTAAGCGTGTCTACCGCGTTCTGCAAATCAGCGTAAGTAGCCCCGGCCTTGGCTTCAAGCACCATCTCGAAGCCTCCCGACGTGCCGAGTCCGGGAATGATGGAGGGGGAGAATATATAGATCTTGCATTCGGGATATGAGGCAAGAGTCTCATGTATACGCTCCTTCACGTCGGAAATGTCTTCAGAGCTGCGTTCTTCCCAGGGTTTGAGGATGACTGTCAGCTGCGAATGTGCCTGATTCGATCCCATGCGTGGGGAGGATCCGGTCACGTTCAGCACGTATTCCACGTCGGGGTCGGCGAGAAGGAATTCCATTGCCCTGTCGGTCACTTCGCGAGTGCGCTCAATCGTGGCTCCTTCCGGCAGCTCAAGTTCTATCGTGAAATATCCCTGGTCTTCCTGCGACATGAAACTCGTAGGCATGAAATGGTTCATCAGATATATGAATACGAGGGAAAGTCCGAAAGCTGCATACATCCTTTTGGGGTGGGCGATGGTGCGCTGAATGGCTTTTCCGTAAAATTTGTTGCCACGACCAAGCCAGACGTTTATCAGTCTGAAAATTTTCGCTTTCTTTTTCTTTGCCGCAGGCTTCAGAAGCTTGGCGCACATCACGGGAGAGAGCGTCAGGGCCACTATCGTGGAAATCACGACAGAGACGGCAATCGTGATGGTGAACTGGCGATAGAGCTGCCCTGTGATGCCCGGCAGGAAACTTACGGGGACGAACACAGCGCAAAGCACGAGCGACATGGCCACAAGTGCGCTTCCAAGGTTCTTCATTGCCTTGGCGGTTGCTTCATAGGGGGAAAGCTTTTCGGCGTTCATGATTCTGTCGACATTCTCGACGACGACGATAGCGTCGTCCACGACAATTCCGATAGCGAGAATAAGACCAAGCAGGGTCAGCATATTGAGGGAGAATCCAAACAAGAGCATGACCCCGAACGTGCCGACAAGCGAGATGGGGACGGCTATGACAGGAATAAGAGTCGCCCTCCAATTCTGAAGGGAAAGAAAGACCACAAGGATGACGAGTATGAGGGCTTCGAAGAAAGTTTGGTAGACGTGATGGATCGACTCCTTTATGTAGGTGGTCATGTCGAAGGGAATCTCATATGATATTCCCGAGGGAAAGTTTTTGGCAATCTCCTCCATCTCGGCCTTTACCGCGTCGGCCACTTCCATTGCGTTGGAACCCGGCAGCATGTTGATGTTGATTACGGCAGCGTTTCCGCCGTTGATGCCGCTCTCCGTGGAATAGCTTGAGGCTTCGAGTGAGATGCGGGCCACGTCGCGCAGGCGGATAATCGCTCCGTTTGTTCCGGCGCGGAGCACGATGTCTTCAAATTCCTTGACGGAAGAGAGCCTTCCCCTGGCGATAATAGGCATTGTCAGGTCGATGCCCGACATGGGGGCTTGTCCGAGTGTGCCCGCTGCTGATTCACGGTTCTGGTCCTTTAGCGCGTTCTGGATGTCTTTTACGGTCAATCCGAGATTGGCGAGCTTGTCGGGTTGCACCCATATCTGCATTGCGTAGTAACGGCCCCCCACATTCCCGATGCTTCCAACGCCGGGGATACGGCGGATGGGGTCGATGACGTTGAGGGTGGTGTAATTACTCAGGTATACCTCGTCAAACTTGGGGTCGTCTGACAGAATCGTGATTGTCATGAGCCTGCTTGCCGTCTCCTTTGAAACGGAGATGCCGTTTTGCACCACCTCCGCCGGCAGGCGGGATTCCGCCTTCTTGATACGGTTTTGAATATCGACGGCCGCGAGCTCAGGGTCTACATCGATATCAAACGTCACCATTGCCGTGAATCCTCCGGAATTGGAGCTCGACGACGACATATAGATCATTCCGGGGGTGCCGTTGAGTTCCTGCTCGATGGGGGTCGCCACCGCCTGCGTGACGGTCATAGCGTCAGCTCCGGGATAGGAAGCCGTTATTTTCACGACGGGAGGGACAATCTGCGGGTACTGATCGACAGGGAGCATTACCAGACCGATGACTCCCAATATGAAGATTACGATTGAGATTACAATCGAAAAAACCGGGTGCTCAAGAAAGAAATTCCTATTCTTCTCCATATCCAATGCTTTTATTTGGATTCATCGGCAGAATCCGGGTTTTCTTCTTTTTTGACAGCGGCAACGGGGTCAACCTTCATATTGTGGGTCAGCTTATGGAAGCCTTCCACCACGATTTTTTCCCCTTTTGCAAGGCCGCGCTCCACGATTGTGTTGTTGCCCACTTCGGGCCCTGTCTCGATGAAGCGTTTTTCAGCAACGCTGTCGGGGCGCACAACGAAAATATACGCGCCGTTTTTTTCAATGACCAGAGATTTGGTTGGCACTTCTATTGCGTTTGTCCTGACATCGATCAGCACTTTCACTTTCGTAAACTCTCCGGGAAGCAGGCTTTTGTCGGGATTGGGCATTTCAGCGCGGACGGAGAACGTGCCGGTCTTGGGATCTACCTTAGGGTCGGCGAAATCCACCAATCCTTTATGAGGATATTTAGAACCGTCGGCAAGGGTAATCGTGACGAAAGAGTTGATTTTGCCATCGCCCGTAGTGTTGCCGAGGCTTACGTTGTAGTCCTTGCTTCGGAGATAGTCGAGGGCGGTCATGGAGAAATCAACCCTGACAGAGTCGCTTTTCACGACTGTGGCGAGCAGGGATTTCCCTCCGGAAGGACCGACAAGAGTGCCGATGTCGGCCACTCGTTCAGATATATATCCGGATATCGGGGAAGTGACGTTGGTATAGCCCAAGGTCAGCTCAGCCTGCGTAAGGTCGGCCTTGGCGACAGTCACTTCAGCCACTGCGCTGTCGTAGGCGGCGCGGGCGTTGTCGAGGTCGAGCTGGGAGGCGGCATTCTGGGCAAAGAGAGGTTCGATGCGTTCGAGGTCGCGTTTCGCTTTCCTCTCCTGTGCGAGGGCTTTGTTGAGCACGGCACGGGCACGGTTGACGTGTGCCTTATAGAGTTTCGGGTCGATCACGAACAGAGTCTGCCCTTTCTGGATGTAGGAGCCCTCCTTGAAACACATTTTCTCAAGATAACCCTCCACTCGGGCATGAATCTCCACGAATTGCTGGGCACGGATGCGTCCGACGTATTCGCCGTATATATTGACATTTTCGGTCTTTACCATCTCCACCTCTACTTTGGGCAGGGGCGGATTCTGCGTCTTGGGGCGCAGAAAAAAGAACAGGCATGCCAAGACAATAAGAACGACAAGAATAATCGAAAGCCATGCCCGTTTGCTTTTTTTATTGCCGGGCTTGATTTTTCGAAAGATTGATTTCGCGGAGAAATGTTTGGGTCGGTTCTGGTTTTCGAAACTCATTTCATTAGTGTATTTGAATGTCTGTAAAAAAATGTAGGGAGAGAATGCAAGATATTTTGAATGTAAAACAAGAAAACACGGTTTTGGTTTATGCCGTTATGTTATTTTTAGTTAATTTGAGTATGCCGGGTTTCGAAAGATAGAGGCCGCAGGTGTGAGCATAATCAGAGTGCGATCTTTCCATATCGGGATTACAGAAAATGAAAAAATCGGGTATTGATTAATTTTTTTTTAGAATCTTGCTGCCCGATTTGTGAATGAATGCGTGTAAGAATTAAAATAACTTAACACAATATAATCATGAAACACAAGCTGACATCAAGGTCCATGACTGTAGTCTGCATCATGTTCTGCTTCTTTCTCAATGTTTTGGGGCAAGGCAAGAGCGTGACCATGACAGCCGATCATGAGCGGCTCGTTCAGCACACAGGTTCGATGGAAACGTTTTCATATGAGCGCAAACTTCAACTATAGCCTCGGAGCCAAGACCCGTCTTTTCGGAATGTATGGCGCCGGCACAGACAATTCTGTCTATGCGCAATGTCATGGATGAGGCACAGAGAATGATGACGATGGCATCGCGTCAATTCGTAGCTGAGCGAACCATGTCACTCGACGAGATAGTCGACGACCTTTCGATGCTCCTAACTGGAATTGACATAACATATGACGGCAACAGATTACTGTAGTCGGAAAATAACCGGAGGTGCCAAAAGCCGTTTTTTTGCATTGAGCTGGGGCAATTGATGATGCTATGTCGTTGTTTATTCAATAAAGGGAGTGATAAAAACGTTTAAGTCATAGATGGACTCAAAATCAGTCTGTCGTGAGAAAACTATGATAAAATTCGTGAATGCCAAGATTAATCTTGGTCTTAATATAGTGGGGAGACGGGAAGACGGATACCACAATCTGGAGACCGTTTTCTTCCCTGTCGGCATTGAAAGCGGTATGCCACAACAGCCGGAGCCATTCGACGACATACTTGAGGTGAACCTCGACCGCAACAGGGCTACGGGATGCCGGTTCCAGATTATGGGGCGGAAGGTGGATTGTGAGCCGGAGAACAATCTCGTCGTTAAGGCCACTACGCTATTTGTCCGCTCTTATTTCGACAAGGTCGGAATAGATGATTCTCTCGGTCTTTTCAATATCAATCTCGACAAGCATCTTCCTTCCGGTGCCGGGCTTGGAGGGGGGAGTGCCGATGCGTCGTTCGCGCTTATGGCTCTTAATGAAATCCTCGACGAACCCTTTTCTGAGCGCGAATTGCTGAGGATGAGCCAAAAGCTCGGGGCTGACTGCCCGTTTTTTATTCTCAACACCCCCTGTTTTGCCGAAGGAACGGGCGAGATACTGAGTCCAGTGGATATCGACCTCAAGGGGAAATGGCTTCTCATCACGAAACCCGACATTTTCATCTCCACAAAAGAGGCATTCCAGGGAATTTCCCCGAAGAGGCCTGACTTTGACTTGCGTTATCTTTCATATCTCCCCTTGGAGGAATGGAATGGACGGGTGATAAATGATTTCGAAGCCTCGATTTTCCCACGTTATCCGCAGTTGGCGGCCGTGAAAGAGGAGCTGTATGCTTTTGGGGCTGTCTATGCCTCGATGTCAGGAAGCGGATCGTCGATTTATGGCATTTTCAACTCCGAAGAGACGGCCAAGGCGGCAAGGGACAGGCAGCAGACAACTTATGACGGTGTTTGGTTGTTCAGATTATAAGCGTTGATGGCAAACGCATTTGCCATCGGCTAAAATCAGCGCAATATGATCTACGGCAACGCGGAGCCGACTTTTGTCGGGTCTTGAGGAGCCGTTTTAACAATTCTTGGCTTGATTTTTGAGGAAAGGAACACTAAACATTATCCATTATGGAAAAGAATCATAATAAATCATACAGCGACAAGCAAGGCGCGTACGCTCAGGATGAGAATGCGCAGCAGGATATGGAGGATGCACGCATTGAAGACGTGAATCCCGATGAAGAGACCGTGGAGGAGGCCGAAAACGTTGAAGAGGTCGACGACATGGAAAAGAAAGTGGCTGCTCTTGAAGACCAGCTGGCAAAGGAGAAGAAGGAATATCTTTTCCTGATGGCCGAATTCGACAATTTCCGCAAGCGCACCCTCAAAGAGAAAAGCGAGATAATCAAGAATGCAGGAGAGAATGTGCTTAAAGGCCTTCTCCCCATCATGGATGACTTCGAGAGAGGATTGAAGGCTGCGGAGACGACTGACGACAGCGCTGCCATGAAGGAGGGGATGTCGCTTATCTACAACAAGCTGAAGAAATATCTTGCCCAAAACGGGGTGAAGGAGATCGACCCGGCCGACGATACGTTTGACACCGAGAAACATGAGGCAATATCAGCCGTGCCTGTGCCCGACGAATCGAAGAAAGGGAAAATCCTCGACACGATCGAGAAGGGTTATATGATCAACGATAAGGTGCTTCGCCATGCGAAAGTGGTAGTGGGGCAGTGATCGGCTCTGCAGAGGTTGCATAAGAAAACAGAAAAACAAGGTAAGCCATGGCAGAGAAAAGAGATTACTATGAAGTGCTCGGCGTTTCGAAAAACGCTACGGCAGACGAAATAAAGAAGGCCTATCGCAAGATGGCCATAAAATACCATCCCGACAAGAATCCGGGCGACAAGGAGGCTGAGGAGAAATTCAAGGAGGCTGCCGAAGCCTACGACGTATTGAGCGATGCCGACAAGAGAGCCAAGTACGACCAGTTTGGCCATTCGATGGGTCCGCAAGGATTCGGCGGCGGTGGCGGCGGTGGCTTCTACAGCTCCGGCGGCATGTCGATGGAGGATATATTCGCCCATTTCGGTGATATATTCGGCGGACGCATGGGAGGCTTCGGCGACGCATTCGGCGGTTTTGGCGGCGCTACGGGGCAGCCTCGCAAGCACGTCAACAAAGGCACGGATTTGAGGATTACGGTGAAAGTCACGCTGAAAGACATCATGAACGGCGTAGACAAGAAGCTTAAGATTCCGCGTCTTGTGGCATGCAGCCATTGCAAAGGCACAGGTGCGAAAGACGGCACGGCATTCCATACCTGTCAGCGTTGTCATGGCACAGGCTACATCACCCGCGTTCAGCAGACCATGTTCGGTCCGGCTCAGAGCGAATCCGTATGTCCGGAATGCAACGGTGAGGGAAAAGTCATTTCCGAACCATGCCAATATTGCAATGGCACCGGAGTGGAGAAGAAGGACGACATCGTCAGCTTCCACATTCCGGCCGGTGTCGAAGACGGCATGACGCTCACGCTGCGCGGACAAGGCAACGCGCCTCGCCACGGCGGAGTGAACGGCGACCTTCTTATCGTCATTCAGGAGGAGAAGGACGTTGAACTCATCCGCGACGGCAACGATCTTATCTATAATCTTATGCTCGATTTCCCGACCGCCGCGTTGGGAGGAAGTGCAGAGGTACCGACCGTAGACGGTCGCGCACGGCTTAAGATTGCTGCCGGAACGCAGCCCGGCAAGGTGCTGAGACTGAGAGGCAAGGGATTGCCGCAGATGAACAGCAGCGCTAAGGGAGATTTGCTCGTCAACGTCATGGTCTACGTTCCTGAGAGCCTGACCGACACGGAAAAAGCTGCCATAGAGAGCCTCAAGGACGCGCCTAACATAGTGCCGACGGAATCTACTTCAAAACGCATATTCTCTCGTCTGCGCCACATATTCAACAAGGAGAACCGAGGCGAGTGAGACATCGAGGACTGGAATAAATAAAATTTGGAAGCCGGATGATTGCGATAATCATCCGGCTTCCAAATTTTTTTAGACCATTTTTATTCCGATAGCTTGGCTTTTACGGCCTTCCCGTTGAAGACGCGAATTTTCAGACGGGTTCCCATAGGAAGGTCGGGATTTATTCTCATTCTCCCCGGGTTTATCCAGAAGTTGTGACCGTTGGAATCGGTCAATCTCCAGGCAATTTTGTTATTCCGAAATCGGGTGTCGGTTTCCGAGGGTATCTTATGATAGGTCTTCGTGACTTCTATCTCAGGAAGGGCGTTGTAGATTTCATCATCCGCAAGATATTCCACACGGCGATACAATTTCTCCGGATTGTCAGCCACGGTGTCCTTGGGAATCATTTTCCCGATTGTTTCGTATTTCGAGGGGAGATGCCATTCGTTTTGTGAATAGATCTCCTTCACTTTTTTCAATTCAAAAAGAGCCTGCGGAAATGCTTCCCTTGAGGCAAGGACATCCGCGAGCGACAATCGGATTCTCCCTTTAAATTTTTCCTGTCCGGGGGCGAGCAGTCCTTTGTAGAGGAGGGCGACGTGGAGATGAGGGTTATCCTTGGCCGGAGTAAGGTGTAGATTCCAAAACGAAGTGCAACGTTATGGAGTCTAAATGATGTAGATTCAAGGGAAAGTGTTAACTTTGC
>VSPO01000049.1 GCA_009775375.1 Muribaculaceae bacterium
ATGCGAAAATAGCTCAGTTGGTAGAGCACGACCTTGCCAAGGTCGGGGTCGCGGGTTCGAGTCCCGTTTTTCGCTCTATCTCAATCAACCGAATGTCCAGGTGGCGGAATTGGTAGACGCGCTACTTTGAGGGGGTAGTGGCCGTTTGGCTGTGTGAGTTCGAGTCTCATCTTGGACACTGAAGAAGGGATGCAAACATCTAATGTTTGCATCCTTTTTTTCGTATATCTATTTAAGTAAGTGTTCAGATTATTTTTTTCGTGATTAAAAAAATCTAAAGGCACCATCCCTGATGCAGAAAAGGTGCCTTTGACTTTTTGAGCTTGCTCTAAGGGAAAGCCCACTTAGGGTGTGTTTACTTATTCGTTTAAGGTTTCCAGGAATTCTACCTCAACGATTCTCAGCTCGTTGTTGGCCTTATCGCCCCCTTCGGCCTTGAAGAGGTCGAGTTCGCCGGCTTTTGGCTCCACAACTTCTATGATTTGTCCGAATGCATCGCTATCGGATGCAGCCCCTTTAAGACGTATGGTATAAGTGTCGCTCAAGACTGGATGATCGATATTCAGGTGTACGTAGCCGAGGCTGCGGTCGGTGTTCCCACTCCAGACGAGCTCGTCTCCGGCATAAACCTCAAGAGGGTAGGAGCGTTGACGCCATCCTGTCAGCTTGATGCAAATATCGTCGATTGCCGCGCGGCGTTCGAGGTTGAACGTTATCCAGCCCGAAGAAAGCCGGCCATCGTTTCTCCATTCCGAGAGCTCGTTGTCGTCAAAACTGTTGGCGGTGCTTTCATTATTGACCGCTGCCGTGGCGCTTTTTACTTTCACGTCGACCTTCGAATCCATATAGGATGCTCCCTCCGGAGTCTCGCCCCTGTCGAGGCGAGAAGATAGGAGAGAAGCCGGCTTGAATGTCGACAGACCGTTGCTATTGTCTACGGCCTTAGTCCTGAAGCTGACTTTCTTTGACTCGAATCCGGGAGCAGACGCCGTGACGGTCACTTCCCCTGCCTCCGGCAACGAACGCAACATTACCCTATTGACCCCCGCTTCCACCGGAAGGGATTTTGAGAACGCATAATTATGCTTGCCTTGTGCCACTCCGCCACGCCATTCCATCGGGCCTTCGACGGAGAACGTGACTGTGTCGTTGGCCAGAGGGCAACGTTGTCCGTTGGCATCAACCACCTCGAATTGGATAAGGGCAAGGTCGGCTCCGTCGGCGAATACCCCTTTCGGCCCGTGCATAAGACTAAGTTTAAGTTCTTCCGGATTGCCGGCTGTCTTAAGGGATTTTGACAATACGGGTTGCCCGTCTTTGCCATAAACCACAGCCTCGACCACACCGGGCTCGAAATCGATTGAATCGAACGTGAAAAGGAATCGATAATCCTGTCGGCCGAATCCCTTGGATTTGCCATTGACCTTCAATTCGACGGCATCTCCTGAAGAGACCACATAGACCGGCTTTACCGTACTCTTTGGATAATTCCAATGGCCTACGATATGGGCATCGATTTTTTCGGGATCGACCCAGGCGTCCCACATCACCTTATGGGCAAAGAATCCGTCTTTGGGGATACGCATCGGATCTACCACTCCGCTCAGGCGATAGTTTTCCGCACTTCTTCCATGGGTCTGCGTGTCGGAGAAGATGATTTTTGCTCCCCCGGAATTGACCCTTCTTCCCGTGCCCGGACGCTCTCTCCAGAAATCATACCAGCGGCGCACGAACTCAACGGTCAGCATATCCTGGTTTTGGTTGTAGGCCGTTGCGTCGGCATTTTTATAAAGAGGCCCGTCGCCGTGGCGATGGTAGGGATAGCTCCAATTGTCCCAATATTTCCTCAGGCCCTCGTCGCGGCAATACTCGGTCTGGACCATCGGACTATGCTCGCTCTTGTTGACGTAGAGCATCTCGCCGCCATACTCGGCCTCTCGAATGTCGAGCATCTCCCGCGATCCGATGGCCCTGCCTCCGAAGGAATCGTATTTGTCGCGGATTTCCCTCATCTCAAGCATATGGTCGCGGCTGATGGATTCGTTGCCGCTCTCCCAGAAAATCACGCTCGGATTGTTGCGGAAGTAGATGATAGCATCGCGCATGACGTCTTTGCGGTGTTCCCAGCGTCGCCCGGTGACATCTTTTTCCGAGTCGCCGGCAGGAAGCATCTGCATGAGTCCGACCCTGTCGCACGACTCCACATCCTGTCGCCATGGGGCAACGTGCATCCACCTTACGAAATTTGCATTGCTCTCCACTGCCAGACCATTGGAATAGTCGGAAAGCCACGGAGCCACCGACATCCCGACTCCCGGCCACTCATTGCTTGAGCGTTGGGCATATCCTTTCATTTGAAGCACGCGGTCGTTGATCCAGATCTTGCCCTCGCCAAAGCGGGTTTTGCGGAATCCTGTAGTGGTCGTGACCGGGTCGGAGACTTTGCCGTCGATTTCAAGAGAGGTGGTGACGTCATACAGATAGCCGTAGCCCCAACTCCAGAAATGAATGTCGTTTAATTCGGTCGAGCCTTTTAGAATGGCTGTCGCTCCCGGGGAAACGGTCTTTGTGTCGCCACGGAATGATGCCACCTGTTTCCCGTCGTTGTCAGTTATGGAAACGAGCAGACTGACTTTGACAGGCTTCTTGGCGTCGTTTTTAACTTCCGTCTCGGCGTTGACGATTGCCGTGCGGCTCTTCACCTTTATGTCGGTGGCATATACGTAGGTTCCGGTCGTGCCGAGTTGGCTGTAAAGAGGAAGGGTCTGATAGACGGGGTCGGATATATGGAGCCATACGTTTTTGGGGATACCCCCATAGTTGGCATTGAAATTCTTGTCGTTCCATTGATAGCGGCTGCCTGAGGATTTTTCCTTATATCTCCAGTCGTTGTCGGTTCTTACCGCCACGACATTTTCCTTCCCTATCGTAATATAAGGAGTGATGTCGAAGCCGACGGCCATCACTCCATTCTCATGAAGCCCAAGATGGTGGCCATTGATATAAAAATCGGCCCCTTGGCGAGCCCCTTCGAATTCAAGGAAAATCTTCTTCCCTTTTGCCGATGCGGGCACTTTGAAACGCTTGCGGTACCAAGCCACGGTGTCGGTCATCTCATAGATTGGCACTTTGAATGCCTCGTCTTCATTGAAAGCGTGAGGGAGTGTCACTGCTTTCCAATCCTTGTCGTTGAAAGAGGCGGCTTCCGCCCCCTTAAAGTCGCCGATTTCAAGGCGCCAACCCGGGTTGAAGTTAAAAGTCTCCCTTGCCGGAAGGGCGGCCGGGAATAATGCAGATAATCCCGCCAGGGCGATAAAGATATGATTTTTTTTCATGATGATATGATTTTAAATTGGAGATTCGGATGGATTCTCCACAAAATTATGATTAAATTGCAATATCCTGATATCAAAAAAGACCCAAAATGAATTTATTTTGGGTCTTTAGGCAAATTTTAAGATAATAATGGGATGCTTTTATCCTCTACGGCAAGATCGGCTTACTGAAAAAGACGTCGCCTGCGGCGGAACTCAATAGGAGATATGCGAGAGGATGAACGATTCCGCAATTGGAAGGAAGCGGTCGTGGCCTTTAGCATTGAGATGGGCGCGGTCGCCTTTTCCTTGGTTTTGGAAATAGATACTGCGGAAAGCGTCGCTGTGGGCGTAAATATTGCTATTGCGAGCCGCGTCAAAGACGGGGATACTCCTTGCGCCGCAAACGTCGATAGAGGCATCGATGATCTTTTTGAAATTGTTGTGGGCAAAGTTCTTTCCGTTCCACGACGTAAAGAAAAGGATATTGGCGGTGGGGTATTTCTCCACAAGACTGTCGCAAAGCTGACCGAGGCGCAGGCGATAGTTGTCGATGCCGATGGAATCGAGATGAGAAGCGTCGTTGTGCCCGGCGATTATTACGAAAAGGTCGGCCGAATCGGGCAATTCTCCGATTTTTTTATACATCGCTTTGCCAAACCTCTGCCTGTCGAGGGCGACGCAACTACCGTTTCGGCCGTGGTTGGAATATTCCATGCCATGTTTTTTAGCAAATTTGTAGTGCCATGTGTTCTCTACAGGTTCGCGGTGGTTGCGGACATAGCTGTCGCCGAATACCACCATCTTTTTCCCCGTCAAAGGGTCGGATTGAGAAAACGCTGAGATTGCCAGAATCGTGGCAAAAAGTGCTAAAAAGATACGTTTCATAGTGTGTCGTTATATTTTAGATTGATTTTGAATGCAAATTTACTGTAAAATTGTCAAGTTGACGAGATAAATCCATTAAAAAAGGTGAGAATTTGCAGATTGGAAAAAAATCATTAATTTTGTGATACATTAGAGTCAAATGGCATCATGATGCTGACTGACATCAGAAACAATTAACCTTAAACAAGAGATGTATAGTAATAGTAATGTTGATCTTCCAAAGTCTTTGCTCAAGAAGATTGCAGTGGGCTTAGTGGCAGTAGTCTTGGTATTCGTAGGGATGGCTTTCGCTATTCCATGGTATCATGTGTGGTCGCAAGAGATGGAGGGCAAGGCAGAGTTTGCAAAGGCTGAACAGAACCGTAAGATAAAGATAGAGGAGGCCAAAGCCAATCTTGAGGCAGAGAAACTCAACGCCCAGGCCGAGATAGAAAGAGCCAAGGGAGCAGCCGAGGCAATAAGAATCGAGAATGGGTCGATAACCCCGACCTATATCCAGTATCTTTGGGTCAGACAGCAATCCGACCTTTCAGACAAGACCGTCATCTACGTTCCGACGGAGACAAATCTTCCCATCCTTGAATCGACAAGAATGCTTAACCAGCAGTTGGAGGCTCCGCTCTCCGGGAAATAAACCATGGAACAGGGTGCTGTGGATTTGACATCTGTGGGATAAGAATGGCTCAAATAAGTCCAATTGGATGTATTTTTGTCATTTCTGAACCTTGGAAAATTGCAATTATTTGAGATAATATTCAAATTTGCAAAAAATCAATACTTGAAACCATGACTAACTCAAAACGTCAGAACCGTAAATACGCAGGGTTGCTGTTGTCGGCAATTCTTCTTTCTCCGGGCATTAGATGTTATGCCGGAGATTCTAAGGGGACGGTAAGGGAGATTGTTCCGGTCAATTCTGATTGGAAGTTTTCCCTCAATGCCCCGGAATCCTCTTTTGTCATAGACGTGGATGATGCCGGCTGGCAGACCATCAACGTTCCCCATGACTTCCAGATACATCAGCCGTGGGTAGAGCCGTCGCCCGATGAGAAACCCGATTCGGATAATCCTATGGCCAATATCAAAAGCCGGCTGAGCGCACGAGCCTTTAAGGAGATGGGCACGGGCTGGTATCGCAAATCATTCACTCCCCCTGCTGAATGGAAAGGGAAGCGAGTATTGCTCGATTTTGAAGGAATCCTCCTTGTAGGGGATGTGTTCCTTAACGGCGAAAAGGTAGGAGGCACGGACTATGGCTATCTCGGATTTGAGGTGGACGTGACCGACAAGCTCAAATACGGGCAGCCAAACGTCATAGCGGTGAAGGCAGATACCGGCAAGCCCGAAAACTCCAGATGGTATACGGGGGCAGGACTTTATCGCGATGTAAACTTCGTCGTGACAGACCCTAAGCAGTATTTTGTGCGTCATCCTTTCTCAATCACGACTCCGGTGGTTTCTCCGGAGAAGTCGTCAGTGGTAGTCGATGCGGAGATAGCAGATTTCGTGAAGAACGACAGCGTCAGAGTGGGAATTGACATCATCAGCCCCGCCGGGGAGACTGTATACTCAAAGAAAGGAGCCATATGGAGAAACCGCAAGCAACCCGTAAGGGAGATGCGTCTTGACAGCATCTCTCTCGACAATGTGGAGCTATGGGACACGGAAAACCCCAATCTCTACACGATGGTGGCGACTCTCTATCGTCCTGACGGAAGCGTTGCCGACCGGCTTGAGGAGCGTTTCGGAATAAGGAGCCTTGAATTTTCTCCCGAATTCGGATTCAAGCTCAACGGAAAGAAGATACTCCTTAAAGGAATTGCCAACCATCACACCCTCGGAGCGCTTGGAGCCGCAGCCTATCCAAAGGCGATGGAGAAGCGCATAAAACTTTTAAAGGACTTCGGATTCAATCACGTAAGAACCTCCCACAATCCTTATAGCGAATCCTTCCTCGACCTTTGCGATGAGAATGGCATACTTGTCGTGGACGAATTATACGACAAATGGACCACCCAGTTTGCCGGAGGACGTAATGAATGGACCGACCAATGGCAGAAAGACGTGCCTGAATGGGTGAGGAGAGACCGCAACCATCCCTCGGTGGTGTTCTGGAGTCTTGGAAATGAACTCCAGCTTATACCGGATCTTCCTTACAATGACTGGGGCGTCACTCCATACAAACTACAGAAAGCACTACTCAACAGGTATGACACGACGCGTCCCGTCACGGTGGCTATGCATCCAAGAGGACGCAACGAGAAGACCGACAGTCTTCCCGCTCCGCTCGTAATGGAAACGGATATCGCTGCCTACAACTACCGGTATATGTATTTCCCGGGAGATTCACGCAGATTCCCGTGGATGATGTTCTATCAGAGCGAGGCAAACACCTCCAATATGGGACCCAATTATTTCGATATGGACCTTGACAAGGTGCTCGGCCTGGCATATTGGGGAATGATCGACTATCTGGGAGAATCCAATGGATGGCCGGCAAAAGGCTGGACCCAGGGAGTGTTTGACATATCTCTCGAACCCAAGCCCAATGCGTATTTCCTGAAAAGTTTCTTCAAGGAGGATGAACCGGTCGTCAGGGTCGGCATCATTGACGATGAGACAAGCCTGATATGGAATGACGTGCAAGTCGGCACGAAGCAACTTTCCTCTCACTGGAACAGGAAGCACGGCTCCAAAGTGAATCTCTATACTTTCACCAATGCCGACGAAGTGGAACTCTTCGTGAATGGCAAAAGCATGGGTCGCCGCGCCAACAATCGCAGCAATTCCAAGGAACACAACCGTATATATTGGAAAGACATTCCTTATGAGAAGGGCTCGATAGAGGCACGCGCCTATGAAAAGGGAGGGACGAAGCCTGTGGCTGTCCATAAGGAGCAGACGGCAGGCAAAGCCGTAAAGCTCTCAGCCGAGACCGACAATCAGCAATGGAAAGCTGACGGAAAAGATTTGCAGCACATCCGTATCACCGCTCTTGACAACAAAGGGCGCCGCGATTATGGGGCGTCGGGAAAGGTGGAATTCAGCGTAGACGGGCCGGCCGAGATAGTAGGCGTCATCAACGGCGACATGACCAGCGATGAACTTACCGTTGGCACCTCAAGGAGTCTGTATGGCGGAAGTTGTGTCGTGATTCTCCGAGCCCTGCCTTCAGAAGGGGAGGTGGTGCTGACAGCAACATCCGGAAAGGACATCAAACCCGCAAAGGTAAAAATGACAACATTAAAAACCAATTAATAATGAGCCGTAATCATCCTCACGTCGCGACGTGAGGATGATTACGACGCTTTTAAAAACAATCTTCCAATAAAAAAATTATCATGAAAAGATTCGCATTCAAAATGTATCTCAAACCCGGCTTTGAGAAAGAATATGAGAAACGCCACGCAGCGCTCTGGCCTGAGCTGAAGAAGCAGATCTCCGACAGCGGAGTAAAGAACTATTCCATCTTCTGGGATAAGGACACAAATATCCTTTTCGGCTATCAGGAAGTGGAGGGAGAGGCTAATTCGCAGGATGCGGAAGCCGCTGATGAGATCACCCGCAAATGGTGGGACTACATGGCCGACATTATGGAGGTCAATCTCGACAATTCCCCTGTCACGGTTCCCATAGTGGAAGTTTTTCACCTCGATTGAGCAAAATTCGGGAGAGACGTCGCGACTTGTCCTCGCGGTGTCTCTCTCTGTATTAATGAAAGTATAGTAAACTTTTTAGCGTCAAGGTGTGGAAAGGAAGGGACGTGGCCGGTTCAAAGGGTGAAAAATGGTTCAAAATAATGGCTAAAAATGCGAAATCAGGCATTTGAAGTGTTTTTCTACCCGATAAGATTAGAAATATATAGGCAATTCGGGATTGAATTGTCAACTTTGCAACGTGAGTTGTCTCAGCAGCTCCATAGGTCGGGACAAGATACTGACCTGAAAAAAACGTAAAATTCTAACCTGACAAAAATGAAAACTCAAAACAAAGGAACACGAATCTTTGCGATTGCCATGATATTGGCAGCATGTGGCGCCGGGGAAGGCTTGAATGCCCAGACCTACAAATTTGACTTTATCGGCGACAAGCCTTCGAAGGAGGGATATGTGAAGGTGGATTCACAGACAAGGTATACGGATGAAAAAGGCTATGGGTATGATTTCGTAACCCCTGAGACTGTCAAGGCCGACACCCCTTATTTCTTTTCAATAGCAGTGCCGGACGGCAATTATAAGGTCACCGTCACCATGGGCGACAAGAAGAGAGCGGGGGAGACCACCCTGAGGGGAGAATCACGCCGATTGTTCGTTGAAAACATAAAGACACAAAAGGGGGAAAGGAAGGTCAGAAGCTTTATCGTCAACAAACGCGACAGTATAATCTCGGGTAAGGAAAAGGTGGCCGTCAAGAGCAATGAGAGACAGAAACTCAATTGGGACAACCGCCTGACCCTTGAGGTCAATGGCGACAGCCCTGCCGTCAGATATATCGAGATAGAGAGAGCGGATTCGGTGCCGACACTGTTCTTATGCGGAAATTCCACAGTCGTGGACAACGATTGCGAACCCTATACAAGCTGGGGGCAGATGATTCCCGCATTCTTTGATGAGAACGTAGCCATCGCCAATTATGCGGAATCCGGACTTGCCGCCGACACGTTTATAGGCCAGCGCCGCCTGAAAAAGGCATTGACCCAGATGAAGCCCGGAGATTACGTATTCGTGGAATTTGCTCACAACGACCAAAAGCAGAAGGGTCCCGGAAAGGGCGCCAACTATTCATTCGCCTACTACATGAAGCAGTTTATCGATGAAGCCAGGGCAAAGGGGGCGACACCGGTGTTCCTGACTCCTACACGCCGTCGCTTTTTTGACGAGAGCGGGACAATCACGGATACGCATCTCGACTATCCCGAGGTGGTCAGGGAAATCGCTTGGAGAGAAAACGTCCCGCTGATAGATCTCCAGCAAATGACGAAAGTGCTTTGCGAGACTCTCGGCGTGGAAGATTCCAAAAAGCTATTTGTGCATTATCCCGCAAATACTTATAAAAACCAGCCAAAGGCATTGAAAGACAATACCCATTTCAGCACTTACGGAGCATACGAGGTGGCAAAATGTGTGCTGGAGGGGATTCGTTGTAACGGACTGCCCGTTGTGAAGCATATCCGTCCGGAATATTCCGAGGGGTTCTCGCCGGCGGCTCCGGATGATTTCGCATCGTATAAATGGGTGCTTTCCCCGTTTGAGGTGGTGGATAAGCCTGATGGCAATTAATCTTGGCCGGCTCGCGGAATATAGGAAAGAATCCAATTCTTTGTATATCGATCAAATAAGGAATCAAAATATTATGAATGCTAAACTCATGATTTTAGGGCTCGCTTTCTGTGCACTGTGCGGACAGGGCGATCTCATGGCACAGAAGAAAGTGGCGGGCCCGATGGAGGATGTCAACAAAGTGGTTGACAACACGCTCGACAGCCTTAACATTGCAAAGACAGCACGTCCCGAAGCAGGAAGCACCAGGAGAGGCAACAACCCCGTTTTGTTTCTTGTCGGAAATTCCACCATGCGAACCGGCACACGAGGCAACGGCGACAACGGACAATGGGGCTGGGGTTACTTTATGAATGAATACTTCGATCCGGATAAAATCACTGTCGAAAACCATGCCCTTGGGGGCACGAGCAGCCGCACATTCTACAATCGTCTCTGGCCCGACGTGCTCAAAGGGATAAAAAAGGGCGACTGGGTAATAATCGAACTCGGCCACAACGACAATGGTCCGTACGACGAGGGTAGGGCCAGGGCTTCAATTCCCGGAATCGGCAAGGACTCACTTCAGGTCGTAATAAAGGAGACAGGAGCTCACGAGACCGTCTACACATATGGAGAATACATGCGTCGGTTTATCAACGATGTCAAGGCCAAAGGCGCACATCCCATCCTCATGTCGCTGACTCCCCGCAATGCCTGGGAAGATGCCGACAGCACTATCGTGAAGCGTGTCAACAAGACGTTTGGCCTTTGGGCAAAGCAGGTGGCAAAGAAAGCGAAGGTGCCATTTATCGACCTCAACGAAATCACGGCCCGCAAGTTTGAGAAATTCGGCAAAGAGAAGGTGAAATATCATTTCTATCTCGACAGGATTCACACCAGCGAATTCGGAGCCAGAGTTAATGTGGAGTCGGCAGTTGAAGGCATCCGCAACTACAAAGGCTTACCATTGGCGACTATGCTGCTTCCGGAAAAGAAAGACAGCACGTCGGGCTCATCGAGAGAGGGCAACAATCCCATCCTTTTCACCATTGGCGACAGCACCGTCAAGAACCAAGACAAGGATGAAGACGGCATGTGGGGCTGGGGAACCATGATCGCTGAATTGATGAAGGACGGCGAGATAACTGTGGAAAACCATGCCTTCCCCGGAAGAAGCGCACGCACCTTCCTTGATGAAGGCAGATGGCAAAAAGTCTACGACGCTCTTCAGCCGGGAGATTTCGTGCTGATGCAGTTTGGCCATAACGATGCGGGCGACATCAACGTCGGCAAAGCCCGGGGCGAACTTCTTGGATCGGGGCCTGAAAGCAAGGTCTTCAAGATGGAGAAGACAGGAAAGAACCAGGTGGTCTATACCTACGGATGGTATCTCCGCAAGTTTATTCTCGATTGCAAGGAGAAAGGGGCCATTCCGGTAGTGGTCAGCCACACGCCAAGAAACAAGTTTGACAACGGTCTGATAGAGTCGAACAAGGATTCATTCGGCAAATGGGCCAAAGATGTTGCGGAGCAGATGGGCGTTGCCTTTATCGACCTGAATGCTATTTCCGGAAGCAAGCTCCAGAAGATGGTGGATGAAAAGGGATTGAAGGAAGTGACAAGCCATTATTGCAAGGACCACACCCATTTCTCGAAGAAAGGGGCCCGGATGAACGCGCAGGGAGTGGCCGAGTCGTTGCGCCAACAAAATCATCCTCTTTCAGGCTATCTGAAATAATTCCTATATTTATTTCATACGTCTCATTTCTCAGGAAATCACCATATGCGTCGGAAAAATATATCATCAAATAGCAATCTACTGTGTCTGATAATTTTCCTTTTCTTCCTCGCCGGCATCGTCCCGGCGAGAGGAGAGGGGAAAATCGCCGTCACTCCCATAACCACACTCTCAAAAATTCCATCCAGGGAAATTACAGCCACTTATAGAGATTCGGAGGGATATATGTGGTATGCAGTCAAAGGCATGCTCTGTAGAGACGACGGCTACGACGTAATCTCCTTCCCGATGCCTGAAAACAGCGAGGCAACGGAGATTTGCCAGGATTCTCAAGGACGACTCATGATAGCCACCAATGCAGGATGCTTTGTATTCAGTAAGGATACATATAAGGTGACTCCTTTTGATCCGGCACGTCTCGGCTCGACGGAGACCAATATGCTCAGAATCACGTCCGACGGATCGATATGGATTTCCACGAAGGGGAAGTTGAGCAAATATGATAAAGACGGGACGTATATCAACTCCTATCCAATAAAGGATCGTTATGGCAACCTCACCACGTTGTCGGGCTTCGAGCAGGCAAGAAATGGAGATATTTACATCACTTCGTTCAGCAAGGGCATTTTGAAGTATGACAAGGTGAACGACGGATTCAAGATGTATGCACCGATTGATAAAAACGTGTCGCTGGGCATAATATTTCAGGACCATGCCAATGACTATTTCTGGGTAGGCGACCATAACGGCATGATCTACAGGTTTGACCCCTCGAAAGAAGGAGCCGACCGGTATAGGGAAAGCCTTACGGACCCGGTCAGGGATTACATTAATCATACCCGAAGGTTGAGAACGATGCAACAGGATTCCATCCAGGGCTATCTCTGGGTGACGACGCGCTCAGGTCTTGTGCCCCTTCGCGCTGACTCTGAAGGAGATCTGCATTACGTAGGGAATACCATCCTTAATGAATTTGACGGCGCGATGGTCACATCCCTTTACATATCCGGCGACAAGATATGGGTGTTCTTCTACGATATTCCCGGCGTAATCATAAATCTCAACGGGAATTCGATGGAAAACAACCGCCTTGAGGGCGTACGTATGCGCTATGGCGACTATCCAATCATTACGCAGGTGTGTCCGGATGTCGATAAGGATTTGCTATGGATGATTCAGATGAGAAGCGGATTGATTCTCTACAACCGACAAAGCGGGGAAATATCAGATTCCGACACTCCGGCCTTGGTCGGGAGACGATTGCATCAGGCTCGTGAAATAGAGGCGTCTCCAATGCTTAAGGGCGTATGGTGCTCCATTTTCGGGAGCCAGAAAATTTTGGGAGTAAGCCATGATTCCGACATGAACATGCAGGTGAAGGATTCAGTCTCTCTGGCGAGGATGATTCCGGAAAACGGCATCATCACCAAGCTATATGAGTCGCCACACGGAAAACTATGGATAGCCACAACGGACGGACTGTTCAGATATGACATACGAAACCGTAAATTCGATTTTAAGGTCAAAGGCCTTGACAACGTGAAGTCGTTTTTTAAGAAAGGGAAGACGCTGTGGGTGGTCAACGACAAAGGGCTGTATGCACTTGAAGACGGAAAGAAACCCGTCAGGGTCTCCCAGCCGGGCGACTACACCGCTATGACCACTGCCCCCGACGGCAAAATATGGATGGGCACGAAAGACGGACGCCTGATATGCTATGACCCAAAGAGCCGCACAACCGTGGATTATTCCGCCGACCTTTCGCTCAACGGGAATGAAATCCGGCAACTTTACGTGGATAAATTCAGCCATGTTTGGATTTTCTCCGATCAGGTGGCTTCCCAATTCAACCCAAGAAACAAGACGCATTATGATTACAGCGCCGGCATAAAAGGGCGGCTCAACGCTTATATGTCGACCGGCCACCTCATCACGGAGGATGAGGAGATAATCGTCGGCGGAATCGGCGGATTGTCGATATTCACCCCTTCGAACCATCTTGACGTGGACTTAAACGAGCCAATAGCCCATGTTTCCGACGTCAGAATCAATGGCAAATCGATATTGCACGATTATGAGAACTTCATTGAAGAAGACAAACTGTTATTGTCGCCCGACAGCGGAAAAATAGAGTTTTTCTTCTCAACTTTTGATCAGGCAAACTCCTCGGGAGTCAGATATGCTTATCGTATAAAAGGACTTGAAAAGGAATGGAACTATACGGCTCCCGGTGAGAACAGGGCTTTCTATAATTCCATTCCAAAAGGGGATTGGAGCCTTGAGGTCAAAGCCTGCGATGAAAACAATTTCTGGAGTGAGGACTCCACCGTCTTCAAAATCAAGAAAGAGGCGGCATTCTACGCCACATGGTGGGCAATACTCATATATATAGTGGTAGGGCTTGGCATTCTCGCGTTTTTGCTTCATACTTATCTCGAACACGTCAACAAGGAGAACGAGAAGATGTGGACAGACAGCGAAGAGATGGTCAAGATGAGGGAATACCTTCAAAGTCCTGTGACGTTGCCGCAGGAGGAATTCCGGCAGCTCGACCGGGAGCTCCTTGATAACGCCACGAAAGTAGTGGAGAAGAATATTTCCGTGCCGGAGTTCGGAGTTCTCGACCTCGCCAAGGGTGTCAACATGTCGAAATCTTCATTGGCAAGAAAACTTAAGGCCATAACAGGCAAGACTCCTCTTGATTTCATTCGTCATATAAAGATGCAATATGCCTGCAGCCTCTTGGAATCGCAAAACTATACGATAGCCGAAGTGGCGGAAATGGTGGGGTTTGAAGATCGGAGATACTTCACGACAAGCTTTAAGAAGGAATTCGGCGTGACCCCCAGCAGTTATGCCAAGGCCGACAGGCAATCTCCTGCATCGGAGAGTGCGCCAACTCCTGAAGAGGAGGATGATCCCGAAGAATCGCAACCTGAATAGCCGACCATAAATGTCATGATTGAATCAGACGTATCGGGCGGGCTCTCCCGCGAAGTCAGAATAATGTCGAAATCAACCAAATTCCCCAAAATCATCCTTTTCTGAAACAAATAAATATTGCAATAAATCAAACAAACATTTATCTTTGCATAAAAAATAATCTAATCATGAAGACTTATCATCTTGCAATAGATCTCGGCGCCACTTCAGGACGCACCATCCTTGCCTCCTTCGACAAAGGCAAGGTGGATATGAGAGAGCTGACACGATTCAAGCATCCTATGCTTCCGATAGCGGGACATCTCTTCTGGAATCTTCCCGAACTCTACTATCAGGTTTTGATAGGGATTAAGGAGGCCGTAGGCCAACTTGCCGAGTCAGGAGAGAAACTTAGCTCTATCGGCATCGACACGTGGGGATGCGACGTGGCTTATTTCAATGCCGACGCCACCCTTAGCGGATTGCCCTATTGCTATCGCGACAGCCACACCGACGGAGCCATTGAGAAATTCGCGGAAAAGATGCCGACCGACAGAATCTATGAGCTCACCGGAATCCAATTCATGAATTTCAATACGCTTTTCCAGCTCCATACAATCAGACGCAACTCTCCCGAGACGCTCGACAATGCTGATAAGATTCTCTTTATACCGGATGCATTGGCTTATATGCTGACAGGAAAAGCCGTCACGGAATATACCGTGGCTTCAACTTCGCAGATCCTCAATCCCAATACAGGAGACCTCGACATGGATCTTCTCCGCGAGCTTGACCTCGACCGTTCGAAATTTGGCCCTATGGTCAATCCCGGAGAGGAAATCGGAAGACTGACACGCCAGGTCATGGACTTTACGGGAGCGTCTGATATTCCTGTCATAGCTGTTGCAGGGCATGACACAGCGTCGGCCGTAGTGGCCATACCGACCCCCGACAAGGATTATGCATATCTGAGTTGCGGAACATGGAGCCTTATGGGCATAGAAACGCCGGAGGCTATCATAACCCCGACAAGCCGCAAATATAATTTCACTAATGAGGGGGGTATCGATGGGACGACGAGATTCCTCAAAAACATATGTGGAATGTGGATATTCGAACAATGTCGGCCTGAATTCAAGGGCGCTCCCGCCAATATCGGAGAATTGGTGGCATTGTGTGAGAAATCCGGGTGCGAGAGCATAATCAATCCTGATGACCCAAGATTTGCCCATCCTGAAAGCATGATTCAATCCATCTGGGAATATTGCGAGGAGACGGGACAGGAGATACCTGAAACCACGGCCGATTATGTCAGGGTGGCGTTCAGAAGCCTTGCCCGACGCTATAAGACCGTCGTAGAGTGGCTTAGGGAGATGTCGCCGGTAGAGATAAAAAGGCTCCACGTCATTGGTGGAGGCTCCCAGAATGCCTATCTTATGCAATATGCGGCCGACGAATTGCAGATGCCCGTGATTGCCGGACCTACAGAATCAACGGCACTTGGCAACGTGCTGCTGCAACTCAGGGCATGCGGATTGGCCGGTTCGCTCGACGAAATGAGAAAAATATCAATAAATTCAACAACAACAAAAACATACATACCTCATTAACCTATGAAAGAACAGAATGTAAAGACAGCTTACGAGCTGGCAAAAGAGCGTTACGCCGCAATTGGCGTGGACACAGACAAAGTGCTCAAACTGATGCAGGATTTCCATCTCAGCATGCATTGCTGGCAGGCTGACGACGTGGCCGGCTTCGAGCCTCGCGACGGAGGATTGACCGGAGGCATCCAGGTCAATGGCAACTATCCCGGCAAGGCCCGTAACATCGATGAGCTTCGCTCCGACATCCTGTATGCCATGAGCCTCATACCCGGCAAACACCGCCTTAATCTTCATGAAATCTACGGAGAATTTGGTGGCAAATACGTTGACCGCGACGAAGTGACCGTAGAGCATTTCCAGGGCTGGATCGATTGGTCGCGTCAGAACGACGTGAAGCTTGACTTCAACTCCACATCATTTTCCCATCCAAAGAGCGGCGACCTTTCCCTTTCCAATCCCGACAAAGGCATCCGTGATTTCTGGATTGAGCATTCGAAGAGATGTCGTGCCATTTCGCAGGCCATAGGCGAGGCACAGCAGGATCCTTGCATCATGAACACTTGGGTGCACGACGGCAGCAAAGACATTACGGTCAACCGCTATATGTACCGCGAATTGCTTAAGGACTCCCTCGACCAGATATTCGAGCATAAGTACGACTGGATGAAGGATTGCGTAGAGTCAAAAGTGTTCGGCATTGGCCTTGAGAGCTATACCGTAGGCTCCAACGACTTCTACACCGCATACGCCTCCAAACGCGACATGATGATCACTCTCGACACGGGCCACTTCCATCCGACTGAGAGTGTCGCCGACAAGGTTTCCGCGATGTTGTTGTTCGTGCCTGAGCTTATGCTCCACGTATCCCGCCCCGTACGTTGGGATTCCGACCATGTGACAATCATGGACGACCCGACCCTCGACCTTTTCTCGGAAATCGTGCGTGCCGGCGCCCTCAACAGAGTGCACTACGGCCTTGACTATTTCGACGGAACCCTTAACCGCATAGGTGCTTACGTGATAGGTTCACGCGCCGCTCAGAAATGCATGCTCAGAGCCCTGCTCGAACCGACTGCCACTCTCCGAGAGTATGAACTTTCCGACCGTCGTTTCCAGCGCCTTGCCCTTCTTGAAGAATGCAAGAACCTCCCCTGGAATGCTGTCTATGATGAGTTCTGCCGCCTGAACGACGTGCCTGTCGGAGAAGACTACATCAAGGAAGTAGAGAAATACGAGTCAGAAGTGACTTCGAAACGATAAGACATAATCAGGCCGGGGCAGGGACTATTCCGTCCTGTCCCGGCCTCATGATTCTACGACTATGGAAATCATAATCGGTCTTTTTATCATAGCCATAGGCGCATTCTGCCAATCAAGTTGCTACGTCCCCATCAACAAGATAAAATCATGGAGCTGGGAGAGCTATTGGATCGTGCAGGGAGTCTTTGCATGGCTGTTGCTCCCTCTTCTCGGGGCTTTGTTGGCAATTCCGGAAGGGCATGGCCTATTTGAGCTATTCTCAAGGAATCCTGAAGCCACCGGCCTCACCATCCTTTTCGGAGTGTTATGGGGCATCGGAGGTCTGACATTCGGACTTTCCATGAGATATCTCGGAGTTGCTCTCGGGCAGTCAATCGCTCTTGGAACATGTGCCGGTCTTGGCACCATCCTCGGCCCCGTGGTATTGAATATGCTTTATCCGGGCCAGGGTATGCTCGCCACTTTGACAGCATCGGTCATAATAGGAGTGATTGTCACTCTTCTCGGCATAGCGATAATCGGTCTGGCTGGTTCGATGAAAGCTTCTTCGCTCAGCGAAGAGGAGAAAAAGGCATCAGTGAAGGATTTTAATTTCCCGAAAGGCATAGCAGTGGCCTTGCTTTGCGGCTTAATGAGCGCATGCTTTGCAATCGGTCTTGCCGTAGGCGGGGAAATACGTTATGAAGGTGTCAATCCGATGTATGAGACCTTGCCTGCAACTTTCCTCGTCACGCTTGGAGGGTTCGTGACCAACGCTGTATATTGCTTTGCGCAGAACTCAAAGAACCATACCTGGGGAGATTATGCCAAAAAGAGCGTGTGGCTCAACAACCTTGTCTTCTGCATTATCGCCGGCGCCCTTTGGTATAGCCAGTTCTTCGGCCTTGCCCTCGGCAAGGGGTTCCTTACGGAATCCCCCGTATTGCTGACATTTGCATGGTGTATCCTTATGGCTTTGAATGTGGTGTTCTCCAATGTATGGGGAATAATCCTCAAGGAATGGAAAGGCTGCAGCCGTCAGACAATCACAGTGCTTCTCATAGGAATAATAGTGCTGATAATATCCACGTTCCTTCCGCAGTTGCTGTGACGACTGTAGACGCAAAAAACTACAGATATTTTTTTAACTAAAGAAACAATAACAACAACAATCATGTCAATATTAGATAACAGACCCGGACTTGCACGGGAAGTGGAAAATGTGGCGGAAGTGGCATCTTATCTTTGGCAAAAAGGATGGGCGGAACGCAACGGAGGAAACATCACTGTCAACGTGACGGAACACATCGACGATGAAATCCGCAAGATGCCTGCCATCAGCGAGCCTGTGGCCATAGGGGTCACTCTCCCCAATCTCAAGGGGTGCTACTTCTATTGCAAAGGCACCCAGAAAAGGATGAGAGACCTTGCCCGCTGGCCAATGCAGAATGGTTCTGTCATACGTATTCTCGACGACTGCGCCCATTATGAGATTATTGCCGACGAGCCCGTAAAGCCCACTTCAGAGTTGCCTTCGCATCTGTCGGTGCATAATTATCTCATTGGAAAAGGCTCCAACTACAAAGCCTCAGTCCATACTCATCCCATCGAACTCGTGGCCATGACCCACAATCCTGAGTTTCTTAAAAAAGACGTACTGACCAAGATATTGTGGAGCATGATTCCGGAGACCAAGGCTTTTGCTCCGAGAGGACTTGGGATCGTGCCCTACATGCTTCCGTCGAGCAATGAGCTTGCCGACGCTACCATCAAGGCAATCGACGACAATTATGATGTCGTGATGTGGGAGAAGCACGGAGTCTTCGCAGTAGAGGAGGATGTCATGAGCGCTTTCGACCAGATCGACGTGCTCAACAAGAGTGCCAACATCTATATGTGTGCCCGGTCTATGGGATTCATGCCCGACGGGATGAGCGAGGAGCAGATGATAGAGATCTCCACCGTGTTCAACCTTCCTAAATAACCGGATATGAAGACAACAGGATTAATGGTGGCCGCTCTGGCTGCCGCGATGTCGCTTGCCTCATGCTCGGAGAAAACGCAGGGAAAAGCCGAGGAGGAGATCAATGATTCCACCACGCCCCTGCATCTTCTGACGCCTGACTATAAGACTCCTTACGGAGAACTCGACAAGGACTCTGTCAAAGCCGACATCGACCGGCTTTTTGCCTATGTCGATGAGGTCACTCCGGCCAAGATGACCGATGGGAAAGTGAATCAGGGGACGTATAGGCTCACGAGCTATGAATGGGGCGTGATGTATGACGCGCTTCTTGACGCCGCCAAAATCACCGGCGACAAGCGATATTCCGATTATGTCTCCGACAGAATTGGATTCCTTGCCGCCCAGGCTGCCGACTTCAAGGGAGACCCTAAGGAAGACGGACAGCTTCGTCAAGTGGTGGCTCCGGCCAATCTTGACGATGCCGGGGCTATGAGCGGAGCATGGATGAGGGCTCAGATGGCTGACTCCACGCTTAAACTCCAGCCAGTCATAGAGAATTATTGGAAGATTGTGGAGACAACTCCAATAAAGCTTTCCGACGGCACCATCGCACGCAATCGCCCCCACCATTCAGCAGTCTGGCTCGACGATATGTTCATGGCGTTGCCGTCGATGGCCGTCAGAAGCCAATATGCCAACGATCCCGCTCAGCTCGACAAGGCGGCAGAAATTGCCGTCGGGTTCTTTAAGAGAATGTGGATGCCGGAGAAGAAAATTTTCCGCCACGGATATGTGGAGGGAAAGGAATTCCAACCCTCCTTTGCCTGGGGCAGGGCCAATGGCTGGGCCATCCTGACGATGAGCCAGCTTCTTGATTATTTGCCCGAAAATCATCCCCGCCGCGCAGAAATCCTCAAGACATTTCAGGAGCATGCCGCCGGGTTGGCTGAGCTTCAGGGAATCGACGGATTCTGGCATCAGCTGCTCGACCGCCCCGAGACTTATGAGGAGACTTCGGCAACGGCAATCTTCGCATATGCCCTTGCTCATGGCGTCAATGAAGGATGGCTCGACCCGGTGACGTTCGGCCCCGTCGCACAGCTTGCCTGGGAGGCGGTTGCATCCAAAATCAATGAGAAGGGAGAAGTGGAAGACGTATGCGTTGGCACGGGAATGGGATTCGATCCCGCTTTCTATGCCTATCGCCCTGTCAGCGTAAAGGCCGCTCATGGATATGGCCCGGCCCTTTGGGCGGGGGCTGAGATGATTAGGTTGCTTACCACGCAATTCCCTCGGCAGAACGACAGCGCCGTCCACTACTACAAGATTGATCCGGAAAACACCAACCCGCTTTTCTCACTTGATGAAAACGGGAAGGCCTTAACAGTGTTGCATTGATGAGGATACTACCGATATTGATGTTATGCACCGGTCTGACCGCAATGGCTCAGACCGATGCCTACATAAAGATACATGACAGCCATGAGAGGCATCCGCGGGCCTTGGCCATTGAATTCCCCGGGGACACACCTTTCCCGGCCGACTATGATGCCCTTTACGGGCATGGAGCCGTGTTGGAAAATCCGTGGCTTGCTGTCAGAATCTATATGGATGCCCGTCAGAGCATCGACCTCTATCTGAAGCAGACGCCTCGTCTTGAGCTTGACCGCACAGGATTCTATTCCACCAAGGAGATGGTGGATGCCGGAGACGGATGCGATGTATTATGGGCCGGGAAATCGGTGGCAATGGGATCATTCAGGGGCTATCAGAATGGAAATCCCGTGACGATTGACAGTGTCGCCGTAAGAGGGCAGCGTGTCGTGGACAATCACACAGTGCAGATCTATGACAAGGACTGGATTTTCAACGGACATCCAATTCAAATGACCCAGACGTATAGCGTTTCTCCCGACTCACGGAATATCGACGTTGTGGTCGAGCTCGAAGGGTATGCCCCTTCCGACGTGTTCGCCACGGGAGTCCAGAAGATAGAGCACGATAATGAGGGTTTCATCCTTAAGAACGGCATAGCCGGATCTTGGGGAAACAACATCCCTGACAAGGCTCATCCGGATTGGATAGAGACTGTTGGACTCGGAATCAAGGTGAATCCTGACAACATAGTCTCGGCCAAAGAAGATGACCTTAACTATCTTTTCCTTCTCCGTCCGGACAAGGAAGGAAAAATCAGGTATACGATAACAGCCTCGGGGACAAGAGAGAAAGATGGCTTCAAGACTTCTAAAGATTGGTTTGAGGAAGTAAAGAAGCTTTAGAGCGCTCTTAAGGAATAAGACACTTTACCCACAAGACCCGGCCTTTCATTGCAATGAGGGGCCGGGTCTTGTGGGTAAAGTGTCTTTCTGTTTACGCTCAGCGCGACATGGTCTTGCTGATAAGGCCTACTATCCAAAGCAGGAAAATGGCTCCCACCACCGAAGTGATAAGACTTCCGATGATGCCTCCGGCCGTGATTCCGAGAAGTCCGAAAAGCCACCCTCCAAGCACGCCGCCGATTATACCAACTACGAGATTAACGATGATTCCAAAACCACCACCGTGCATTAATCTAACGGCAACGAATCCCGCTACCATGCCAATAAGAATGTACCACAAGAAGCTCATAACGATGTGTTTTCTAATTTGTTATTATTCGGTTCCTTATTTGTTTGGCCTTATATCAATTTTTCCCGGCATGATAACCGTAGCCTTAAAATTGAATATTGCAAGAGCCGCTTCTACTGCTTTATGGCAGAAAGCGGTATAGTCAGAAAACGATTATGGCATCATTATGGTTCAAATAGTTTTATCCCAACCGGAAAACAAGGCGTTGCACGCCGTTGTCATACCGGCTGCTCGAAATGCGGAACTCTCCTATTTCTGAAGTGCGTCTTACGTGGGCTCCCGCGCAAAGACATTGGTCATAATTGCCTATATGCACAATCCTGACGGTTGCGGAAGCGTCGTCGGGAAGTCGCGACATATCGAATCTTTTCATGGCTTCCTCCTGGGAAACAAATTCTTCAGTCACCTCCACATCCTCTGCGATGATGGAATTGATTTCTTCTTCAAGTTGTCGGATTTCTTCAGCTGAAAGTTGGGAGGGAAGGTGATAGTCGAGTTTGCTTTTCTTGCGCTCCACGTGCGCGCTGAATGCCCTTCCATGTCCGTATTTGCGAGCCATCAGGCCATTGAGAAGATGTTCGGCCGAGTGCATGGGCGGGTATTCTGCCTTATTGTGGCTGTTGAGTTGGGGTTGCTGATTGTTGTTCTCCATATTTTAGTGGATTATTGTGATGGTTAAATCAATAGTTCGTTAAAAATTTGAATTAGAAATTCATGCTGTAAAACATATCCATATTATTGATTTCCAACAAAATAAG
>VSPO01000005.1 GCA_009775375.1 Muribaculaceae bacterium
ATCACTCGGACTACGGTGAAAACATAAGCTCCCTCTAGTCTCAGAATTCATCAGTCTTGTATAGGTGAGTAGTTACTCCCCGAAAAAAGTCGTTCCCATTCCAAGGACGGAATGGGAACGACATGCACTTTCTGTCTTCTTGAATGAAAAAGCCTTCTTATTTGGCCTTCTTGACAAAACGCTCTTTGATGCGGGCTTTCTTGCCGGTGAGGTTGCGGAGATAATAAAGCTTCGCACGACGCACCTTGCCATACTTGTTGACAGTGATCGACTCAATGAAAGGAGATTCGATAGGGAAAATCCTCTCCACGCCGATTCCGTCGGACACCTTACGGACAGTGAAGCGTTTCTTGTCTTCGCTGCCGTTGATACGGATAACAACGCCGCGATACTGCTGGATACGCTCTTTGTTGCCCTCCTTGATACGATAGGACACTGTAACGGTGTCGCCGGGGCCACATTCATCAAACTGCTTTTTGGGAGTGGCAAATGCCTCCTCCACGATCTTGATTAAATCCATTGTTATGTTGGGGTTTAGTGTTTATTTGCAATTTAACGAGCTGCTTTGTCTCGCCAGAGATTGCAAACCGAGCGCAAAATTACTCATTTTTACTCACGTACGCAAGTTTTTCTTCGCTTTCTATGAATTTCCACTAATTTTCACACTCTAAAATTCATCCCGGATGCTCTGACACCACCCCAATAAGATGAACCCGACCTCTGGTCTAATCCTAAACTCCGATATTTTTGAAAAACATATCCATTGGACTCAAAGCAACTCCGCAATGTTGAGACCAAGGTTGAGCATCACAGACGACGCGCTCTTGTGGGGCATAGCATATGCCACTCCCAATGAGAAGGACCGCGCATTTATCCCGACTCCGGCAGAGAATCCGGAGAGGAAGTTGCGCTGATAGGCACTCATGTCGCTACGCGTCTTGTAATTATAGGCGAGGTCGATGTAGAAACGGTCGGTTGGCTGATATTGCATTCCGAAAATTAAATGGCGAAACAGGTTCTTTCCGAAACTTGATTTAAGTTCCACCTCCTGCATGCCTTCATCCGTATGCTCATAGTAAGGAAGATTCCACTTGGTAAGATGCCATGCCGTTATGCTGAGCGACAATCCGCTGTCGCCGAATCCCTTCATCCATCCCAGTCTGACATCAAATGGCAGATGGTCGTAGCTATCCTCAAAACGTTTTATCTGCCCTCCCATATTTTTCAACACCACCGACAGCGACATGTCGCGTTCATCGTCATAGTAGTTTATGCCCAGATCTGCACAAAGGGCAAATGCGCTATAGCGTTCGTAATTGCTGTAGATTCCTTTCAGATTGATTCCCCCGCGAAGGCGGTAAGTGAAATCATGGGAAAACGTTCCCTCCACTACAACATCCGATGGAGTAAAGCTCCCTGTCATTTGCCCGTCGGGGTCATAGCCGGTCATTTCGCTGTAGTTGAGATAACGTATCCCCACGGCCCAGGCCGCCCTCTCTCCTGCAGCCTGTCCATATCTTGCTCCGCCGAAATTCGCACTCCCCATATAGTGCATATAAGAGAATGCAGCCTGTCTGTCTATTTCCGGACCGAGCAAAGCGGGATTCTGCTCCGCAAGGCCGACATCAGCGTCAATCAGCGTGATGTTGGCGCCCCCGAGACCGAAAACGTGGCTTGAGGTCGGTATGTCCAAGAAATCATAGGCCGACCGTCCGTCCTGCGCGGAGGCAGACGTGGCTAAACCTATAAATATAAGCAGAGGGGATAAAAATTTCATTTCCATTTATTGTCGATCCGACATTCCGACTGTCGTGTCGCGTGATTCTATCATTATAACGTTGCAGTGAGTTTTCTATTGTGATTGTCCAAAAGTCCTATCATAGAAGAGCCAACATGGAAATGTGAATAAATGCAAAACATATTTAAATTAAACAATCCCAAGCTTGCAGGACTTGCACAAGTCGCGAGTCGGAAGTATATTTGCAGTCATAAAACCTCTTGTAGACTTTATATGAAAATTCAAACATTCCTCATCATAATTGGCATCAATGCAGCGAATGCCCTCTCCCCCGGCCTGCAAGCCCAGACTTGCCGCGTCACGGCTGGGTATACAGCCGACGGACAACGTAACTATATTGAGGTCTTTGAGTTTGACTATGTCGACGAGAAGCCAGAGTTTCCCGGTGGAGGCACTGGCTTGCTTAGCTATATCAATGAGCATCGCCGTTATCCCGCCCGCGCCTATGCAAGCGGCGTGGAGGGAAGGGTCACGTGTTCTTTCGTGGTCAATCCCGACGGGAAGGTCAGCAACGTCACGGTCTTGCGAGGCGTTGAGCCTTCGCTCAACAAAGAAGCCGTCAGAATCCTTACGGGTATGCCCGACTGGACTCCGGGAAAGATGTCGGGACAGCCGGTGCCCGTCAGAGTAGTTTGCGCCGTCCCGTTCCGAAAATAATGTCTTGCTAATCTCCTCTCATTATCGAAAAAATTTTCTTTTTATACGATACATTGAATAGTTTTGATTTTTAGCACAGAAAAAGGATTGACCGTGAGGCCAATCCTTTTTATTATCTTTACTCCGGACCGGAGTCGCAACGCCGTCGTCAGACAAGCGATATAATTACGTCATCGTCACTTTCGACAATGGCGATCTTCCCTTCGCGGCCGAGCCAGCCAAGGGCTGCTGCGATTTCATCTTTTTTAAGCTTTGTGGCCTTCTTGACAAGTTTCAGGCCGAGCATACGGGTGTCTGAATTCTCAAGCGCTTTGTAGACCTCTCCGGCCCAGGTGCCAATTGATTCAATGTTCATCTCTTTCAATTTTATTTATGTTAAACTTCTTTGCTTATTATTTCCATCCATCCGCCCTATGCCGTCATATCAACATCAGAACCAATGTCGGAAATTATGGATAACATCTTTATATTATTAACTTTCTATCCTAAAAAAAGTTTTATTTTGAAGTTGTTTAAACTTTTTCTTTTTCACGATTTCGCCAGATTCTCTATCTGATTTTGAATCGTAAAGAAGGATTTTAGCGGGCTAAATGACCGATGAGTGATTCAAAAAGCAGCCGAAAATGATGATGATAGAGTGGGAAAAAGAGCATTCAATAAAAATTGAAAATGCATTAATCCTCTCTTATTGCATAAAAAGCTTAAACCACTTCTTAGTCAAAGAATAGCTTTGAAAGCGCAAAGTTAATAAAAAAAATTCAAAATCAATCTATTTTTTTGCCTTACGTTTGCCATTATTCATTTTTTGCAACACTTTTGCCAACTTTAGTCCGTTCCTTTAAATCGTCGCCCTACAACGACCACGAATTTTTTAAGAGCACGCTTTATATCCTCATCGTCAGATATTTGCAGTCGCTTGTTCAACTCATCGAATACCCTGCCGGCATCATCGAGTCTAACTCGCATCGTCGGCGATATATTCAGGTTGTAATCCTTAATTTCCGGTGGAATTAAGGATTTAAATGAACTTGCGCTTGAAAGGTGTGTGCAAAATCTTGTATTCATAACATTACAACGGCGACAGCTCCTGTAAGGTTGTGGCTATGTCACCGGGAATGGCGATTGACTTATCCGAAATCTCCCCTGTGATATGGAGTTCATGTGGGAGATTGAGAGTTATGTAGGTACACCGTGGCAACTGCGCAGCCAATTTCATAAGTGGCTGCTTAATCAAGGTGTTACGGCTTCCTATTCCGAGTTCGAGTATCACGACCCGCTTATCGGCATAACGGGCGATGAAGTCATTGAACTGCTGTTGTTTGTCTGTCCGGATATGGTCGGTTATTCCTGTGGTGAAAGTCCCTTCCAGTTCCCAGACATTGACGGGGTCAAATCCGGACAGCTCCAGATGGGTGTCAGCGTTGGTCGTGACGATGAAGCATGGCTTGTCGCCGACGATTCGACGCAGATTCTTCATGACATCCGTAGTCTTGTAGTCTGTAATCCAGTATTTCACGATCCTGTCGTTCCAGCGTTGACGCTCCTCCTCCGTGGGATAGTCGAAGAAACATCCTTGAAGCACGCTTCGTATGCCGTATTTCTCACGGAAGTCACCGAACTGGCTTCGGAACATCTCGTTGTCGGCAAATATGTTGTAGCCTTCGGCAATGGAGAGTCCGTTGCTGGCTCCGACTATGATTGCGTCGGCGGAGGCAAGAGCCTCTTTAGCTTTATTTATATTTGTCATATCAGTAGATTCTTTTAAGATTGAAGATTTTGGAGTCGGCCTTAATGTGGTCGGTCGGTTTGCCGAGCATTTCTTTTAGCACCACGTTGATATCGGCGTCGATGCCGAGACTTTTGCCTGCTATCTCCTTCGGGATTATGGCGTGCTGCGGATTGATTGTGGCGTAGAAAGCGTCAGGCCACTGATACACCATATTCATAAACGGCTCCTTTATGAACATAGGGGTCATCATGCCCACTACGAGTTCAAGGAAAAGCACGCGTTTGTTCATGTTACGGCGCAGAAAATCCATATACCGCTCAAACTCGCGTATATAATCCTTGCCCTCCAGAAACTCGCGGCCTCTCACCCACGGCGACATTTCAGCCCCGCAGTGAGGACAGCGGGGAATGAGCTGCCGGGGAAGTGTGTCACCTTCAATTTTATCGCAAAGTTCCATCACAATTTCGCGGTTGTAATAGATTTCTTCATGGCATCGGTTTTTGCACTGGAAGTATCGCCAGTCGCCTTGTAGACGGGAGATCCTGTCTTCGGGGAACACACGGAAGAACTGGGCATCCTGATTCGTAGTGACTACATAATAATTCTTGTCTCGGATTATCTCCGCAAGCTCGGTGTATGTCTCGCCTGTCTGGCACTCATAAATATATTTGATAGTGCGGAGTATCAACGCCCATCTCTCTCCATCGGTCAGGTTGGGGTTATAGAATCCATCGAACATGCTGCGGAATCCGTATTTGTCGGCAAGGCCTCCTGCTATCTTGCGGAAAACATTATCATCCTGATAATAGAATTTGAATCCCGAAGCCGCCGACATACCGGCGGCACCGCCTACAACGATTGCGCCGGCGTTGTTTATAAGATCTTTGAGCTGTTTTATTTTAGTGTTATTCATATCCGTTTTATTTTGTAATACAAAATTACTACCAAAACAAAGCTAAATCACTACCACATAGGATAGAATTACTACCTTTTTGATAAGCGACCATTGAGTTTGTCGAAAAATATGTTAACTTTGCATATAAAATACGATATGGCGAAACATATAGAAAGCAATATAGAGAACATAACCTTCAACAAGGCCGAATGTGGTGTTGACTTCCTTATCAACACCGATGTGGGCTGCCGTCTCAAACAGTATTATTACGGAGGCCGGACCTACGCCACCGATTTCTTTGAGATAATATTTTTCAAGGAGGCCGGAGGACAGATGTGGATAGATGACAGAGCCATAGGGATAGAGGCAGACAGCGTTGTTTTTATGTCGCCTTACCAGCGCCACAGGTTCAACATCACCGCCCGGTGCGACACATTCCGTTTCCTTATATTCAAGGAGGAGTTCATTCTGGATTTTCTCGCCGACAAATATTTCACCTACCGCCTTCATTACAGCTATCAGACCTCCATACCACCTATCGTGAAGGTAAGCGACGCTCAGATGCAGCGTTATTTCGATACATTGGAGGAAATCGGTGAGGAACTTCACCGGCCACTGACCAATGTGGAGCCGATACTGCGCTCATTGCTATATTACCTGCTGTCGCAACTGAACCGGACTTATGCTGAGGCATACAATCTGCCGTCAATCAAACTTGACAATACCGTGGCCTACCGTTTCAAAGAGATGATAGAGCGAAACATCGTCGGCAAGCAGCGTGTGGGCGATTATGCCGAGACGTTGGGCGTAAGCCGCATCACGCTCAACAAGGCTGTGAAATCCCAGTTCGGCATGACCGCCACCGACATGCTGCGCCAACGCCTTGTGAATGAAATCAAGAACCATATAATCCAGTCGCAATGCACTGCAAAGGCGATAGCCGACAGATTCGGTTTCTCGGAACCGAACCATCTGATGCGTTTTTTCAAGGCGCAGACCGGGCAGACCGTAGGCGAATACCTGCAAGAGTATGCACTCGACAAGACGCCTCAACAATAATCAGAAGTCCATTCTGGAATAATTTATTATTTTTAAGGCAAGGTTATCAAAACGGTAGCATTAAGTCACATACTGGTAGTGTCAGTCGAGCCAAACGGCTGTAACTTTGCAGTCTGAACAATAATGCTACAAGAAATGAAAAAAATACTGTTTGCAGTGGCGGTCGTTTTGGGACTCGCCTCCTGCTCCGCGCCGAAAAATGATAACGGCGCACAAACTTCAGAGAACACGATACTGCTTATCAGGAATGCCACTCTCAAGCTGGACTATGCCGGCAAAACATTCCTGATCGACCCTATGTTCTCTGCCAAAGGGGAATTTATATCGATTATCGGTGTCAACAAAAATCCTATGGTACATCTGACCATGCCGGTAGATACAATAATGAGCGGTGTGGAGTTTGTCCTTGCCACACATTCACATATCGATCATTTCGACTGCCCGGCAGCCGAAGCTATCGGCAAAGGAATCACTCTTTATGTCCAGCCTGCCGACAGTGTGTTTTTCCTCAACGAGTTCGGCATGAAAAACACTGAGGTAATAGCAGAGAGCAAGGTGATTGACGGTTTGACAATCTACCGCACCGGAGGAGAACACGGAAAAGGAAAAATAAAGGAGAAGATGGGCGAAGTTTCGGGATTCGTCTTGAAAGCTGACGGCGAGCCTACTGTGTATGTTGTTGGCGACTGTCTGTGGACGGATGAAATCAAAGCAAATATCAACAAATACCAGCCTGACTGGGTGGTGATCAATACCGGCGGAGCGATTATACCCGCATTGTCGCCCGAATTCGGCACTCTCATAATGAATGAGAGGGATGTGGTGAAAATGATTGAGGAATCGCCTGATAAATGCCGCTTCATAGCCGTACACATGGATGCGATCGACCATTGCCAGACCACCCGCAGCATACTCCGTAATGAAGCTGACAAGGAAGGCATATCCAAAGAGAAACTGATAATTCCGGCAGACGGAGAAACCTTAAAACTATAAGCCCGATGAATTTTGTCGATGAACTTAGATGGCGGGGTATGCTCCACCAGATTATGCAAAATCACCGCCCCTACGGCCACGAAATTTTAAGGAACGAAATCTAAGCCGTTGATATTCATAGGCGGTGCTACAGGCATGATTGGTGGGTAACAGGAATCAAGGCTGGTGCCTTGATTTTTTTATTCTGCATGTGTAGAAATCTCAAGATTTATATATATATTTGCGACATGAAGAAGAAAAAAATCGATGCTCCTGTGCCTATGGGAATCTTGGGCGAAGGGCGTGTCATAAAAAATACGGGCAGCGCATATGTCGTAAGAATGTCCGGCAGTGGCGAGGAACTCAATTGCCGCATAAAAGGGAATTTCCGCATCAAAGGAATCCGTACAACCAACCCTGTGGCGGTCGGCGATATCGTAACAGTGTCCGAAGCCGCCGACGATGCCGACTATATCACGGCAATTGCCCCCCGCAAGAACTATATCATCCGGCGTGCTTCAAATCTATCGAAAGAGAGCCACATATTGGCATCGAACCTCGACCTCGCCGTGCTTGTAGCCACTCTTCGCGATCCAGCAACTCCACTGACTTTTATCGACCGTTTCCTTGCAACGGCGGAGGCATATTCAGTGCCGGCGGCTATAGTCTTTAACAAAGACGACATATGGGACGACGATGACAGAGAACTTGCAGAGGCATTACGCAATCTGTATACTTCGGTGGGCTATACTGTCTTCTTTATGTCGGCTAAATCCGGCGATGGACTCCTGGAGTTGAAAGACTTCATTCAAGGTAAGCTGTCGCTATTGGCAGGAAATAGCGGAGTCGGCAAATCCTCTCTTGTCAATGCCCTCGTGCCGGAAGCAGATCTCCGCACAGGGGAAATCTCCGACCTCCACCATACAGGCGTCCATACCACGACCTTTTCGGAAATGATCGACCTCCCTGGAGGCGGGGGAATTATCGACATACCCGGGGTCAGAGGTTTTGGCACAATCGACTTCCAGCCGGAAGAGGTGGGACATTTCTTCCCTGAGATTTTCCGTTTCTCCAGAGATTGCCGATACAGCGACTGCAAGCATACAGGCGAACCGGGATGCGCCGTAATTCCTGCCGTCGAACAGCATTATATCTCTCAAAGCCGTTATGCCTCCTATCTCTCCATCCTGGAAGAGGCCTCCGACAAACCCGGTGCGGACAAATACCGCAAACCATTCTGACAATTCCGAATAAACGAGAGTAATGAGGGGGCAGCTTCGACGTCGAAGCTGCCCCCTCATTACTCTCGTTTATTCTCGATATCAACCTACGAGGGAATCCGAAAGGATATGCTCAAGGTCAGGCGCACTTACCTTCACACGCAAGGCCCCGTCTTTGGCCACTGATATGCCGCCTGTCTCCTCGCTGACTATAACACATATGGCATCCGTCACCTGACTCATGCCCAATGCCGCCCTATGGCGCAACCCAAGATTCTTGGGAATATCCATATCATGGCTTACAGGCAAAATACACCCTACGGATTTTATTCTGTGTCCGGAAATAATCATCGCTCCGTCGTGAAGCGGGGAATTCTTGAAAAATATATTCTCTATAAGCCTGACATTGATGTCGGCATCAATGATGTCGCCGGTCTTCTCAAAATTCCCCAACGGCATCTTTCTTTGAAACACTATCAACGCTCCAGTCTTCGTCTTGCTCATACTCATGCAGGCATAGACCACGGCCATGATGCGCGAATGCTCCACCTCACTTGATTGCTCATGACTGAACAACCGCTTGAAATACCGCCATTTCTCGTTCGACCCTATGTCGATAAGAAACCTCTTTATCTGGTCTTGGAACAGAATAACAAGGATGATGAGACCGATACTCATAAACTTGTCGAGTATCGTGCCTGTCAGACGCATGTCGAACACCTCGGAGGCTATCACCCACAGAGCCAAAAACACCAGCACGCCATAAAAAAGGCTGAGAGTGCCGCTGTTTTTCATAAGTTTATAGACGTAGAAAAGCAGCAAAGCGATAATCAGTATATCTACTATGTCTTTTACTCCAAGGCTTATCATTGATATTGATGTTTATCGGTTATATTCTTTAAACGTATGAATTCGATATTGGCTTACGAAGGCCTCACCACGCCTGAGCTATTTTGCGCAGCGGAGCGCACTTACAAGACGGGCGGTCTCCACGGCAGGCTTGACGTCGTGCACCCTGACAATGTCGGCTCCCTTATACAATGCTATGGCATCAAGGGCAATCGTCCCTGAAAGGCTTTCCTCCGGATGAATTCCAAGGGTTTTCCATATCATGGTCTTGCGTGAGATTCCTGCAAGAACGGGCATACCCATCTTGCAAAACTCTTCAAAATCCTCAAGAAGACGGAAATTCTGTTCCACAGTCTTGGCGAAACCAAATCCCGGGTCGATGATTATGTCCTTCACTCCCAATCCACTCAATTCATATGCCTTTTTCGACAGGTCGGTAAGAACCTCGGCAGTCACGTCGGCATACTCTGTCTTTGACTGCATGGTTGAGGGAGTGCCTCGCATGTGCATAAGTACGTATGCCACGCCCAGGTCGGCCACGGTTTGCCAGATATCGGGATCGAGCGTGCCTCCTCCGATGTCGTTGATAATGTCAACTCCCCACTCCTCTACGCAGCGACGAGCCACGTTAGCCCTGAACGTATCAACACTGACAACAGCCTCAGGCCATACTTCCCTTATCGCCTCAAGGCCGACTGCAAGTCTGGAATATTCCTCATCTTCACTGACTTCTGAGGCTCCCGGACGCGACGAATATCCTCCAATGTCGATAATGTCAGCTCCCTCCTCTTTCATAAGGGCCACCTTTTCAGCCACGCCAACCCCATCGGCCACACGGCTCCGGGAATAAAAACTGTCGGGCGTCACATTGACAATCCCCATAACTTTAGGCATGGAGAAATCAATGAGACGCCCTTTGACGTTGATTGTAAGATCTGCTTTGTTCATCCTGAAGGCAGGTTTTGCAAGCACGGTCAAGACCTGCCGGCACGCTTGCGCTCGTTCTCGTCGAGGATGATCTTGCGAAGACGCAGATGATTGGGAGTTACCTCCACATATTCATCCTCCTTTATATATTCCAAAGCCTCTTCAAGTGAGAACACCACCGGAGGGACAATCCTTGCCTTGTCGTCGGCTCCCGAAGCACGCATATTGGTCAGTTTCTTAGATTTCGTGACATTGACCACAATATCATTGTCCTTGGCATTCTCTCCGACCACCTGTCCGGCATACACCTCCTCTTGCGGGAAGATGAAGAATTTGCCACGGTCTTGAAGCTTGTCGATTGCATAGGCATAAGCCGTGCCGGCCTCCATGGCTATCAACGAGCCGTTGGTGCGGCGTTCAATCGGGCCCTTCCAAGGCTGATATTCCAGAAACCTATGAGCCATAATGGCCTCTCCGGCCGTGCCTGTCAAGACATTGTTGCGCAGACCTATGATGCCTCGTGAGGGTATGACGAACTCTATGTTTATGCGGTCGTTCTGCGTCTCCATCGACAGGATGTCGCCCTTGCGTCGCGTCACCATGTCAATCACCTTCGAACTATACTCCTCAGGCACATTGATAGTCAACGCCTCCATTGGCTCGCATTTTACGCCATCGATTTCCTTGATAATGACCTGAGGCTGACCCACCTGAAGCTCGTATCCCTCCCTGCGCATCGTCTCTATCAGAATCGACAGATGGAGCACGCCGCGTCCGAATACTGTCCATTTGTCTTCCTGCTCACCTTTCCTGACCCTTAGGGCGAGATTGCGGTCGAGCTCTTTCTCAAGACGGTCGGCAATATGTCGCGACGTCACAAACTTCCCGTCTTTCCCGAAGAACGGAGAATCATTGATGGTGAAAGTCATAGACATGGTAGGCTCGTCGATGGCTATACGGGGAAGCGGCTCCGGATTCTCCGCACAAGCCACCGTGTCGCCGATTTCGAAATTCTCAAGCCCGACGATGGCGCAGATGTCGCCACTCGACACCTCGCTCACTTTCTTGCGGCCCATCCCCTCGAAAGTATGAAGCTCCTTTATCCTCTGCTTGCTGACGGATCCGTCTTTCTTGCAAAGCACGATATCCATGCCCTCCTTAAGTGTGCCTCTATGCACACGGCCCACGGCGATACGGCCGACGTAACTGCTGTAGTCAAGGCTCGTGATCAGCATCTGCGGGTCTCCCTCAAGCTGACGTGGGGCTGGGATATAGTCGATTATGGCATCAAGCACGGCAGTGATGTCTTCCGTAGGTTTGCGCCAGTCCTTGCTCATCCAATTCTGCTTTGCCGAGCCGTAGATAGTGGGGAAATCAAGCTGATCTTCCGTAGCGTTGAGGTTGAACATTAGGTCGAACACCATTTCGTTGACCTCATCCGGACGACAGTTTGGCTTGTCAACCTTGTTGACCACCACCACCGGCTTCAACCCCATCTGGATGGCTTTCTGAAGCACGAACCTTGTCTGGGGCATAGGCCCCTCGAATGCGTCGACGAGAAGAAGACATCCGTCGGCCATATTGAGCACCCTCTCCACCTCGCCGCCGAAGTCGGCGTGTCCCGGGGTGTCGATTATGTTGATTTTGGTGCCCTTGTAATTGATTGAAACGTTTTTCGATAGAATCGTTATGCCTCGCTCGCGTTCGAGGTCGTTGTTGTCGAGAATCAGCTCGCCCGTGGTCTGGTTGTCTCTGAAAAGATGACCGGCAAGCAGCATTTTGTCCACCAAAGTGGTCTTCCCATGGTCAACATGGGCAATAATCGCGATGTTGCGGATGTCTTGCATATAATGTCGTTGATATTCGAGCGCAAAGTTACAAAATAATCACCAAACTACTATACAAATGCCCCGACTTTTTGCAAATCAAGCATATTTTACCGTTCCTGCCACTTGGCTTTTGTTGCCACTAAGAGCGCTTTTTATGCCCTTCACCGAAAAAAAGTCGATGCCAAGGAATGAACCTTCCCTTACCCTGTCGCGTTATAATGTCACAACGGGCAAGACATCCCGAAGGCCACAGATCCGGATAAAGGAAACGGCCAAGTCCGGGCTCTCTACCTCTTCTCCGCCCGTTACCAGGAATTTAATAGGGTTAAGGAACCGAACCCACGCAATAATTGAAATCAGTGGATTTTTCTCCTTCGGCGCGAAGCCGTTTGCAGACTATGCTGATGCAGGTATCCCGACTACGGCAGAAGTCGACAAGCCGCAAACGGGGGTATTATCAAAATCTGAAAAGAGACGATCTCAAAGGAGGTCGTCTCTTTTTTTGTTGTTGGTCGCAGTATGTATCACTTACGGATACCGAGCTCTTTCTTTGCGATAATCGCACGGTAGCGGTTGATGTCTTTGCGCACCAGATAGTCGAGCAATGAACGGCGCTGGCCTACGAGCATTTTAAGCGCACGAGCCGTGGCGTAGTCCTTGTGGTTCTCTTTAAGGTGCTCCGTAAGATGTTTGATACGGATGGAGAAAAGAGCGATCTGGCTTTCAGGGCTGCCCGTATCGTTCTTGCCTTGGCCATATTTTTCGAAGATGGCCTGCTTCTCTTCTGTTGAAAGATGCATGTTTTTTGAGAGTTAAATATGTTGTTATTATCGACTTTTCTTAAAAAGGCACACGGACTCAGGACTCTCCCCCTGCCCAACCTTTCGCGAAAAGCTCCGCAAAATTACTATTTTTTTTTGAAACAGCCCCCCTTCTGAGTAAAAAAACGGCTTTTTAGACAATATTTAGATTCCCGAGGCCGACTATTCACATCGTTTAACCATAAAATCTTTGAATTCCTGAAGATATTTTATACCTTTGCATAAATATGCGTGACCCAGTCACGCCATCAACCCAAAACAAGCTTTAACTAAGTAGATTTTTACATCTCAAACATGAAATTACCTCATCTTATGGCCCTCGCGGCCCCAGTCATCGTATCCATGACACTCTCATCTGCCATTCCTGCTTTCGCACAAAGCAAATTCGACGAACAGTTTGTCAGCTATCCTACTTATTCAGGAGACGACCTCGAACTGCTCGTTGACAATTCCGGCACGCATTTCCGTCTCTGGAGCCCGAAAGCCCAAGAGGCACGCGTAAACCTTTACGAAAACGGACACACAGGAAAACCGTATAAGACCCTGCCCATGAAATTCGAAGCTTCCAACGGCACCTGGACCACTTCCCAACCCGAAAAACTTTATGGAAAGTTCTATACCTTCCAAATCAAATACGACGGCAAATGGAAAGACGAAACCCCGGGAGTCTGGGCAAAAGCTGTCGGCGTTAACGGCGAAAGAGCCGCCATCATCGACTTCTCCAAGACAAATCCCGAAGGTTGGGCTGCCGACAAAGGTCCGGCTGTAAAGAATTTCTCCGACGTGATCGTCTATGAGATGCACCACCGCGACATGTCGATGCATCCCTCCTCCGGAATCGCTAACAAAGGTAAATTCCTCGCCCTTACGGAAGACGGCACAGTCACCCCCTTGGGAGAGAAAACAGGCATCGACCATCTCAAGGAGCTTGGCATAACCCACGTCCACATCCTCCCCTCCTACGACTATAATTCCGTTGACGAGGCCAACCTCCAGACCAACACCTACAACTGGGGATACGACCCACTGAACTACAATGCCCCTGAAGGCTCATATTCCACCAACCCTTCCGACCCGGAGTCGAGGGTAAAGGAAATGAAAGAGATGGTTAAGGCCCTTCACGATGCCGGAATTGGAGTAATCATGGACGTTGTCTACAATCATACGGCTGAAAACGACGGCTCCAATTTCGAGCTTACCGCTCCCGGATACTACCACCGCCATTGGGACAACGGGAAATATGCCGATGCCTCTGCGTGCGGCAATGAGACGGCATCCGAGCGAAAGCAGATGAGAGACTATATCGTCAATTCCGCAAAATACTGGGCAAAGGAATATCATATCGACGGATTCCGCTTCGACCTTATGGCCATCCACGACACTGAGACCATGGACGAAGTGGCACGCGAGCTCAAGAAAATCAATCCCGATATCTTCGTGTATGGAGAAGGCTGGACCGCGGCTGATTCCCCTCTCGCCAAAGACCGCCGCGCTCTGAAAGAGAATGTCTCGAAGATGACCGACATAGCAGTATTCTCCGATGACCTTCGCGACGCAGTCAAAGGCCACTATTCAGATGCCTCCGACCGTGGATTTGCCACCGGGAAACCGGGATTGGAGGAGACCGTGAAAATAGGGATTGTAGCCGCCACGCCCCATCCTCAGGTTGACTATAAGAAGGGCAACAATTCTAAATTCCCCTATGCCACGTCGCCTGAAATGATCGTCAACTACGTCTCCTGCCACGACGACCTTTGCCTGACCGACAAACTCCGCAAGTCGATGGCCGGAGAGCTGGAGGAGAACTTGCTCGACGCCGCAAAGCTCGCGCAAACCATCGTTTTCACCTCCCAAGGCACTCCCTTCATGTTCTCCGGAGAGGAGATTTTCCGAGACAAGAAGGGTGTCCACAACTCTTATATGAGTCCGGATTCAATCAACGCCATCGATTGGAACAACAAATCGAAATACCGCGACTTGTTTGACTACTATAAAGGCCTTACCGCCCTCCGCAAAGCCCACCCCGCTTTCCGCATGACTTCAGCGGACGACATCGCCAAACACCTCGTATTCGACAAAATCGACTCCTCCAAGACACCGAATCTAATCTCCTATTCTTTGAAGGATAACGCCAACGGTGACGCTTGGAAAGAGATAAAGGTTGTGTTCAACGGAGCCTCCGTCCCGCAGACCACTACCGTAAAGAAAGGCAATTGGATGATTGTGGCACAAGACGGAAAAATCTCACCTGAGGGTGACCTCGGAGTGACGAAGGGTGGAAAAATCACACTCGCACCCTACTCCGCGCTTATCCTTGCACAAGAATAAATTCCGACCGATATGAAACTTGCAGAAGCACTCCAGATACGAGCCGACCTACAGCGTCGGCTCGCCCAAATGCCCTCCCGGCTACGCAACAACGCGACCGTGCAGGAAGGAACGAAACCTACCGAAGACCCATCTGCCTTGCTGAAGGAGACTGATGGACTTCTTTCCCAACTCGAAGAGATCACGACCCGCATCAACATGACTAACAGCACCGTCACCGACGACGACGGCAACTCGCTGACAGCCTTGATCAGCCGCCGCGACATGCTACGCAAGAAGGCAGAGATCTTACGTGGATTCGCGGCTGAGGCCGGAAATATCACTCCTCGCCGCACCTTGACTGAAATCCGGGTTCTAAGCACCGTTGATGTCGCCGCCCTCCAAAAGGAATGCGACCTTATCTCAAAGTCCCTCCGAGAGACCGACATCAAAATCCAGTCCCTAAACTGGACCAAAGACCTGATATAATCCGAGGCAGGGAAGATGACGGGGGCGAGTGCCAAAATTTATATGCTTACATCGGCAGGACGAGCCGACATTTTTATCATTACCGTCTGACTCCGCACATATGCATATCTGCCGCAAGGCATTACAGCTCATTCTTTTTTCCCACGGCGCTGACCCGCCTCTTCCTTGCCTCCCTACATTGACAGGGCTGTCCGACTCCGGTCAGACAGCCCTGTCTCATTTGTCATGCCAACCGACTTGGAAGCACGCCTCCTGCATGGTTGTCAATGCCTGTGGACAGCTTTGCCATTTTCCTTTGCCACCCTATAATAGATGGGATCATTCTTTCCGGCGGGAGTATCGTCCTCAAGAGATATAGTATAATAGACATAGTTGTCTATGCCATGCTTCTCATTCCATTCACGAGGAGGAGTGCCGGAATCACGCAGGCCACAATACCAAGATATCGGGCCAATCTCACTTTCAATCATTATTCCTGATGAGTAAGATATAATTGGAGAGTCGGCTTCATTACCGGCATTGTGCGTCTCCATCAATATATGATTCTTGTCCAAATCAAGTGTGTCGGAAAAGAGCGGAGCACCTGTAATGGGATAGAAACAAGTCAATATCAATTTGTTCTCGCCTTTGGGAACAGCCATGAAATCGAGCGTCTCGATGCTGTCTGTCAGAATGAAATGCATGAATTCAGGGAAAAGTTCTTTTTCTGAAAATTTGCCGTTGTCGCAAACCACCTTTTTTATCTTGCCACGTTTACCATTGAAATTTCCCTTCAAGGTCACGCTCCTGCTCTGCGCTCCCTGGACGGTGAGATATTGCCGCATGACTTCCGGCAGTGATAGAGTCTTGTCATCATACTCCACCTTTATTTGTCCTACTGCCATAAGCGCGGTACTCACAGCTGCGAACATCGGAATTATAAATTGTTTGTTCATGAGATATGTTTTCAGTAAGTTCGTATATGAAAATGAAGTTGTGTCTCCTACGGTAAATTTAATTATTTTTCGCGACAATCGGGTAATTTAGTAATCGAAAAGTATAACTTGATGAAAGATTTTCGCGGGATTAACAATTTATCTTGCTCGCGTATACCGGGTTATGCAACTAAAAGATGGAATATAAATCACCGGAAAGACGAATAAATTTCACCAAGTTATTTTTTGAAGATTACTTAATATGCAATTATTTACGATGGTCGCCGTCAATGACCTATGATGAAAGCCACTATCCAGAATCCGGCATCATCACCAATCAATATCCTGAGCCGCTCTATCAATCGAGCCTTGCGCTTCTTAACCGTTATCTCCGCCACTCCAAGACGGGCTGCTATCTCGGAATTCCGCAAGCCCTCCTCAAAACTCAGTGCAAACACCTGACGCAATTGCTCAGGCAAAGTCGCAATTGCATTATAAAGCCGGATGCGTGTCTCCACCTCAATATAATCGTGAAGTGCATCTGTCGTGACTACAACATCATCATCTAAATTCGCAACATAGTTTTCTCGCGCATCGCAATGTCTTTTCCAAGATATTATCCGATTGCGTATACAGGCTATCATGAATGACTTCCACTCCCCGGCCGATCTGAACTCCTCGCGTCTGCGATAAGACGCCTCCACGGCATCTTGCACAAAGTCTTCTGCCCTCATGGCAAGCTCTCCATGAAGCAACGACGTGGCATACACAAGTATATCAGGATAGACATGGGTATAAAAACCTTCTATCCTGCCCTTGCGAAAATCTTCAAAAATCTTATCGGCCCATACCATCAATCATGCATCTGTTAGAGAATTTATGCTTTATTAGTCAACATCCATGTTAGTTCACATCCACGAAATTAGCCAAAATATCCCAAATAAACAAGTCAAGACAGACAAATCTTTCTAAAAGAATGTCTGTCTTGACAATTTGCAATCAAAAATCAGGCTAATCCATCAGAGAAGCACTTTCTCCACCTTTGTGCCGGTCTTCTTTATAAAGACTCCCTTACCCGGATTGGCTATACGCACTCCTTGAAGGTTATAATAGACCGGAGACCCTTCGGAGCCTTCACCGACGATGCTATCTACACCGGAATCCTCATAAGGCAGGAAAGACACCATTCCGGTATCGCCGTTGCAGAAGAAGCTAACAGTGTAGTCGCCTTCCGGCAATTCAAACCCATATGGCTCGCCATAGATGCCAAGAATTCCCGTAGGGTTATTGGAGGTCACAGCGTCGCCTAACATGGTTGCGAACTCGAAGCTTACCCCATAACTGAATCCGCCGTCGGCAGTGCCGACTGTGAATCCTTCAGGGCAAGAGGAGATGTGAAGTTTGTCGATTACGTATTCATATGCCTCTACCATTTCCCCTGTCTCCTCGTCTTCCGATTCAGTGACTATTCTTGTAAATTTCATAGAGTCGTCGGCTGTCGTGACGCCATTGAATCCAAGCAGATAATACGTGGAGGCATCGGCAGCCGTCTGGTCTTCACAATATTGGAAAGCTATCATGTTCGTAGTGCCGGCAGGAGAGAAATTCACTGAGTAGTAGCCTGGTTTAAGCGTGCATCCTACGGCATTGCCCCCTTCCGCCATGAATGCCATAGGAGATTCATCAGACACGGATGGAGTCATCTCTGCAAAAGCCTGGTCAAGTCCGAAAAGTTTCGGGTTGTCAGCTGTACCGACATAAAATCCGTTTGCGCAGCTCTCAACCAGGAAACGAGGATACGTATACATGACCACCGTCTCCCCATCCTCTTCCACGGCTTGCTTCAGCAGACAGTTGCCCTGCGTGGGCTCAGAGTTGTCGTTGAAGCCAAGGAGATGATATGTCAAATCTTCTTCACCGCCGAGCTTCTGAAACATTATGCTCCAGGTCATGGGAGAACCCTCTTCGAGCTGCATGCTCGCAAGAATCACTTTATATGATCCCGGACTTAGCTGACAATTCACGGCAGGCCCCCCATCGCAAAGCGACATCATTGTGGTGCGATCGTTGACCATGTTATCAAAACTGAAATCGTTGTCTTTGTCATAGCCAAGCCGCAATCCATCGGCACCAATGACCAAGAAACCTGCGACACACTCAGTAATCTCAAACTCGTTGTTGACGTAGCGATAGATTCCCTCATCCTCGTCTTCTGCATTACCCGGGACATATGTCAGCGTGTTGGACACTGTGGCCTCCGTCTCTCCGTTAAAGCCGGAAAGGTAGAAAGAGGCCTGAGGAGGCTCTGCCATCATCGTGAAGGCAGAAAAGAGAGCTGTCGAAAGTAAAAATTTCTTCATTTAATATAGTTTTAGTTGAACTTTGTCTTAGTCTTGCCATAGAAGTTGTTTAAACTTTTTCTTTTTCAAGATTTCGTCAGATTTTCGAGATGGTTTTGAAAAGTGAAGAGGGAGTTTAGCGGGCTAAACGACCGATGAGCGATTCAAAAACAGCCGAAAAGATGATGAAAGATTGGAAAAGAGCCCTCAATAAGGAAAAAAGCCTAAATCAACTTCATTTGCGTAAAAAGTTTAAACAACTTCATATAAAGCCACTCCTTCAGTCTCCACAGGAAACTTGGCCCTATTTTTCTAAAGATACGCAATCCCTCTCTAATAGTATATCACTTTTTTTGATTTTTCCATTCTTTTATTTATTCGAGTACGTCCATTGAATGAATTTCGTTTCTTTTTCATTATTTCTCTCATTCACGGTATACCAATTCCGTCCATTTGCGTTTCCTTTGTAATCGCATGAATTTATTTTCAAACCTATATTCTCAAAAACTACAACTCAAATGCATCTGACAAAACTGAAACACCACCTTCTTGCAGTGGCAACAGCGGTAGCAGCCACGGCATGCACATCGACAGAACAGAAGCCGGCCTTCTCCGGCACAGTCGAGACCGACGGAATCAATGAAATGTTTTTCAACTACGCTCCCGACAACGACCTTATGGCCATCCGCACAATCAACATAGAACCCGATTCTCTCGGAAGGTTCACATTTCCCGATTCTCTCACCATCGGCAACGACCTCCACACAGAAATCCTTGCCGACAATGGATATTTCGGACTTTATCTTGAGAAAGGGAAAAGCGTGGATGCCAAAATCTTCCGCGACGGAGAGGGCAACCTGACAATATCCTTCACGGGTGACAATGCCGACATCAACACCTACTACAATGCACTATGCCAGGCTTTCGACTCTATGAAATATTTCTCGCCCGACCCGGAAGGCGCGCCGACTCTCGATGAATATTTCGCTTTGCTCGAAAAGGAGAACGTCAACGTCAGAAAGGGCCTCGACGCAATCTCCAACCCCGAAGACAGGAAGTATTATGAGAAGATGACCGACCGCATGTACACCTGGTCGAAAATCCGCCTTCTTATGGACCGCGCATACGAACAAGGCAGACAGCCACGTGAAATCCCTGAATACGTGGAGCTTGTAAAAACAATCGACCCCAACGATGACATGAGCCTCAAATGCACTCTCATCTTCCCTTGGCTGGACATGCAGTCGAAAAGCAGCCCCGACGACGCTCTCGCACAAGGCATCGAGCAGCTGAAAATTCTCGACAAGCAGATCACCAACGCCAATACGAGAAAAGTGATGCTCAACCAGCTTCCTTATACTTTTTTCGCTTACTCCAGCCCCACGACAGAGCAAGCAGAGGCTTACATGCAGGAATATTCCAAGATCGCCAAAGACTATCCGGAGCTCATCGAAAAATATAATCTCCAGAAAAACGCAATCAAAGTTATCTCTTCAGGCGATTCTCTCCCCTACGACCCAGTAATCGAGACTCCCGACGGGAAAAAGTCAAAATTATCCGACCTTAAAGGCAAGGTGACCTACATCGATTTTTGGGCAACGTGGTGCGGGCCCTGCTGCAAGCAGATTCCTTTCCTCGACAAACTCGTCGAGAAAATGAAAGACAATAAAAAGGTGGCTTTCGTCAGCATCTCTTCTGACACCGACCGCGAAGCCTGGCTTGCAAAGCTAAAAAAAGACAACCCCTCATGGCCTCAGTATATTTTTGATCCTGAAGATTGCAACAAGTTCTTCACGGCCATGAATATCACAGGCATTCCCCGCTTCATTATCCTGAATGCCGACGGCACTATCGCTGAGGCAGAAGCTCTCCGCCCATCCGACGAAGGAGTTGAGGCCCAGATTCTCTCATTCGTAAAATGATATCCCCCTTTTCATCTCTCATCCTGGCGGCACGCGGTTGCCAAAGCCGCATGCCGCCAGGACAAAAGGGATGACTCAGGAAAATTTCTCCTCAATTCATCATCTACTCATGACCGACAATACAGAAAGGATAATAAGGCTGTTGACAAAACGGCTTACCACGCCACTCTCCGCCGACGAGGCCGACGAGCTGCGCCTTTGGATTGGCGACAATCCGGAAAGGGAAGCCCTTTCCGAGCGACTGTCTGATTATGGCCGGCTGGCAGACGCTTATCGAAAGCGATCTATCATCAATCCCGAAAATGCATGTAAGGATATGCGCAGAAGAATCGGGATTCAAAACAAAAGGAAACGAATGGCTGGAAACGTGGCATGGGCTATGGTGGCAGTAGCTGCGGTCTTGCTGTTCGTATGGTTTGCCATTCCTTCAGAGCAGATGCCTAAGCAAGACGCTCCCGCTCTTATTGCATATGCCCCTCTATCAATCGACAGCTTGAAGCCGGGCGCAACCATAGCGTTCATCAACGATGGGGGACATCGAATGGCAGTGGAGTCGGAAGATGAAATCAATGGCATTATTTCCTCCCGAAGCAAATCCGGCAATAGCAAGGAGAAGAAGCTAACGCTTGAAGTGCCCAGAGGCGGAGAGTTCATCGTCTTGCTTGAAGACAGCACCAAGGTCTGGCTCAACTCCGAATCGTCGCTTTCATATCCTGAAAGCTTCTCGGCCGAGTCCCGAAGAGTCAGAATTTCCGGCGAGGCATATTTCGATGTCGCCCCCGATGCGTCGCGCCCCTTTTTCGTGGAATGTGATGGGCAGGAAATACAAGTCTATGGCACGGAATTCAATGTCCGCGCTTATCCGGAAGATGAAGCCGTGTTCACTTCTCTTAGCGAAGGCTCAATCGCATTGCGAAGACTCGACAAGGTCGGAGGGGAGTTGATGCTGTCGCCCGGAAAGCAAGCCGTCTTCAACAAGTCGACACGCCATGCAGAGGTAAAGGATGTCAACATAGAGACAATCACCGGGTGGAGACACGGAAGATTCGTCTTTGAAAACCAGACTCTCCTGCAGATTATGTATGATCTAAGCAGATGGTATGACTTCAGATTTGAGTTTGCAGATCCCGAACTCGAAAATCTCATTTTCATGGGAAGCATCCCCAGATATGGAGATTTTTCCACGGCCACGCTGATTCTTGAGAAATCAGGAGACGTAGCTTTCCATACGAATGGAGACAAAATAATCGTCAGCCGTAAAAAATCTCACCAGGCTCAATGACATTCAAAAAATGTCCTTATCCTATTCCCGGCAAGTCACAGACATCTTGCCTGCAACTCCAGCCACGACTCTCGACTGGCTACTATGATATTATGAACAAGCTACATACATGAAATATTTACAAAAAATCCTGATCCTGGCCGCCGTGGCTTTGCTGCTCCCGGCTCTGACTTTCGCCAAGAACATATCCGTAAGGTTTAACGACACTCCCATACGGCAGGCGATGTCTGAAATAAAGAAACTTTCAGGCTATGAGTTCGTCTATCAAAAAAACGTGATCGACGATAAAGAATTAGTCTCATTAAAGCTCAACAATGCACCGATCGAACAGGTGCTCAACCGTCTCTTCAACGAAGAAAACGGCTTGAAATATGAGATTATCGACAAGACGATAATAATATCAAAGACCCCGGTCAGCGATAAATATTTCAAGCGCCCCGTCACCGGAATCGTGACTGATTCCCAGGGGGAGCCACTCATCGGAGTGACCGTATTTGTCGAAGGCACATCCAACGGAGCCTCCACAGACATCGACGGAATGTTTTCCCTCATTATGGAAAAGGGCTTCAACAAGCTTAGATTCTCTTATGTCGGGATGAAGACCAAAACCGTCACCGTGCCCGCAAATGAAGACATGGTGATGGTGACTCTTGAAGAAGAGCCACAGCTTATGAGCGAGATTGTGGTCACCGGATACCAGCAAATCAAACGCGAAAGCGCCACAGGGTCGTTCCAGACCATCTCGGCCGAAGACATGGCCAAAAGACATACGGCCGACATTACGTCAAACCTTGAAGGACAAGTGCCCGGTCTGGTGACCTACGACAATGGCAACGGCAAGGGCATAACCATACGTGGAGCAGGTTCGTTCCAGGCTAACACTTCCCCTCTCGTAGTGGTCGACGGGCTTCCAATCGAGGGAGGAATCGAGACAGTCAACCCCTATGAAATCGACAATATCACTATTCTTAAGGATGCTGCCGCAGCTGCCATATACGGGGCGAGAGCTTCCAACGGAGTAATCGTCATAACCACAAAACGCGCCAGAAGCGAAAAACTGACCGTGGAGTTTAATGCCGACGTGACAGTAAGCGAGAAGAACGACTATTCCTATATGGGATGGGCTTCGGCAGCCGAGCTTGTGGAACTTGAAGGCTACAACTTCAACTATATCAAATCTCTTCCCGACAAGTCTCCCTATAACTCTCTGCTCAATTATCACACTTCCGGAAGAGACAATGCCATTTCTCCGGCCACGCTACTTATGCTACGACATGACCTGGGAGAAATTGATTCCGCCACCCTTTCCCAACGACTCAAAGCTTTTTCCGATTCCGACTACCGCAAGGAATGGCAAGACGCCATGGAAAGGGCCAACGTGCGCCAACAATACAACCTTGCCGTGAGATATAATGGAAAGGTCATGAGCAACAGCCTCGTGCTCAACTATGACACCGACAACGCAGGCACCGTCGGAGCCCGCAACGACGCCTTCATGCTCAATTATAGAGGAAACATGAAATTTGGCAAGCTTCTCGATGTCTCAGTAGGCTTCAACCTTCTCAGCGAACGCGCCCATAGCAACGTTTTCGACTCGGAATGGGGCTCCATAACATCTTTCAATCCCTATGAAAGCATGTATGGAGCCGACGGGTTGCCACGCCCGATGGAAGCCTCTTTCCTTCTCGACAACCCTATATACGACAATAAGGCTTATGGCCTGAAGAAAGCCTCCTACAACCAAATTGAGGAAATCGGCCTTAGCTCTCAAAGGACACGACGCACCAACATCAGGCCCTGGATAAACGCCAAGGTCAATATCCTTGAGGGATGGTCGGCCAACGCTCAGTTTCAGTATGAAGACATCTACTACAAGAAAGACGTGCTTCAAGGCAAGGATTCTTATACGATGCGATCGATGTACAACTCCTATACCGCAGCAGACAAGACCGGCGCCGTCACCCACCATATTCCCGATGGAGGGATGCTGGGAACGACCACGTCGGAAGGCTCTTTCTATACTTTCAGGGCGCAGACCGACTACGACAACACGCTCGCCGAGAAGCATGATATCTCTGCCGCATTCGGTTTTGAATATCGAGAGCAGCGAGAAAAGACCTACGGCAATGTCCTTATGGGATACGACGACCAAACACAGGTCAACAGCAACTATATGATGAACTGGGGATTAATCAAAAATCTTGAAGGATCGGCCGGAGTACTCGGAGCCGACCATCCGATGATGGGAGCACCCGATAGCGACAACTTCAAGACATCTCATATACTACATAGGTTCTATTCTCTATATGGTTTGGCAAATTATATCTACGACACACGATACGCCGCTTCTTTCAGCTGCCGCATCGACAAGACCGACCTTTTCGGAGCCGACCCTAAATTCCGTGGACGTCCGCTATGGAGCGCCGGAGTGAGCTGGAACATCCACAACGAGCAATTCATGCATCAATTCGACTGGATCAACGTGCTCAAGCTTCGCGCTTCTTATGGATTGACCGGAAATATTGCCCAGAACATCTCTTCTCTCCTGACAGCGTCTATCGGAATAAACGATATCTACGGCAACAAAGTGGCGACCCTCAACACTCCTCCCAACGACCAACTGAGATGGGAAAAGACCGCAACCATCAACATCGGAGCCGATTTCTCTTTCTGGAATTCAAGGCTCTGGGGTGCATTAGACTTCTATCGCAAGAATGGATCAGACCTCTTATCAACCACCGACCTCGATCCATCGACCGGATGGACACAACTGACCATCAACAAAGGAAAAATGGTCAACACCGGAATTGAACTCCAGCTCAATTCAAGGATTCTCGAAGCCACCGATCCTCGTCAGTTTGGCCTCGACCTCGGCTTCAACATTTCCTACAACCACAACAAGGTGACGAAAGTCGACCATCTTCCTGCAACAGGATTGGAGGCTCTAAGCAGCTCTACGCTTAATAAGGGTTATCCCGTCAACTCCCTATTCAGCTATGATTTCGCCGGATTGGTAAAGGATGGCGACATGCAATATTTTTCATGGAAAGACCATCAGAGCAATGTGCAGACCGCAAATATCGACACCGACATCTTTACTCCTCAAGATGTCGTCTTCAGCGGTTCGCTCGACCCCAAAGTCATGGGAAGCCTGACACCGACTCTGAGCTGGCAACGCTTCGACCTCTCTATGATGATGGCTTGGTATACGGGCCACGTCATGAGGGCGAATGTGGATAACTTTACCTCGGAAGGTTCCAGTTACGGCTATGACGGACTCGCAAGTCTCGAAGCCATTCCCTCTGCATATCTCGACTATTGGCGCACGGGCGACGCTTCAAGATTCCCGGCCAACGGATATTCAGGAAACTCATTCGTTGTGGGAAATCCGCAGTACATGAGTTCGAATGTCGTTTCCGCCGACTATATGAAAATTCGCGACATCGTGCTTTCATATTCTTTCGCCCCCTCAGTATGCCGAGCTCTCCATCTCGACACGCTTCGACTGAGATTTCAGATGAACAACGTCTGCACCTGGGCTCGCAACGACCTGGGCATTGATCCCGAAGCCAATAATCCTATCTTCGGGACAAAGAACCTGAAAATGCCGCGAAGCTATACGTTCAGCATCTATTTCAGCTTCTGACCCTTCTGGTCATTCCGAAGAAACAGCTCCAACGGCATGTCCAAACAACTCTAATAAAAAAAGACCATACACAATGAATCTCAAGACAAAAATATATCTTATCCCCGCTATCGCCCTCTGTCTGCTCTCCGCGTGCGACAGCAAGCTCGACATTGTCCCAAAGGGGGAGACTGTGCTCGACAATCTTGACGACCTTGAGTTGCTTCTCAACCAAGAATTCTCTCTCGACGCACCCCCTGCCAACGACATAGCAATGATATGCAACGAATCGCTCGGCATGTTTATCTCTGTGCCAGAGACAATGGCCTCGAAAAACACTCTCAACTATGCGTATATGGCCTACGACGAAAGCGTAGACCGCGCCATGCTTTGCCAAAGCGATGCCAGGTATTCGGCGATCTACAAATACGTCAACTACATGAACACCATCCTTGCAAAAATCGACCCACTCGACGGCATGCCTTCACGAAAAACGGAAATCAAAGCCAAAGCAAGGATAATAAGAGCCTATCTCCACTGGCTTTGCGTCAACATCTATGCCCGTCAATACGACGAGGCTACGGCTGAGGAGCTCGGAGGAATACCCTACGTGGAAGACATCGACAACACGTCCGTAAAAACCAAGCTCTCCCTGGCAGCCACCTATCGCAAAATCCTCGAAGATTGTTCCGACGAAATCATAGAGGCTCTTCCTGAAGATAATTCCGACGTTGTCCAGGCAGACAGGGCTTTTGGATATGCCGTCAAAGGCAGGGTGTTTATGCAAATGAAGAATTATCCGCTGGCCGCCGAGTATCTGGAAAAGGCCATCGCCATCAACGGAGCCATTGAAGACCGCTCTTATATTAAGGAATCTCAGGAATGGACTTTGACGCGCACCGTGACCAACAATTATGTCTGGATCGGCTACGGACCTCTTATTTCGCCCACCACCATGACAATCTCGTTTGAAACCGACGCAAAATTCGAGAAAAACGACTACGTTAACAAGTATTGCGGCAGCAATGGCTGGGACTACACCTATGGGAAGATGTATAGCGGTCTTGACGGCGTACGCATGTATATGGGATGGAACACGTGTGGAAATTCATGGGGCATAACTTCCGACCGTCTGTATTACGACCTGGCGGAATGCCTTATCCGCACGGGTAAAGTCAGAGATGGTCTCGCGATGGCCGACAAGGTCAGGAAATTGCGCATCGAGAAATATACCCCCTTCACGAGGATGTACGATATGTTCCCGCTTTCTGAAAAAGCGGCCATGACCATGATCCAGCCTGCAAAATGGATAGAGTGCGTGGGTTCTTATGAAAACTTCTTCGACACTAAAAGATGGAATTCCGAAGAAAAATATCGCACGACCATCACCAGAAATCTTGGAGAATACGGCCAATACAGCTTAAGCCCCGACTCTCCACTGTGGGTGCTGCCCTTCCCCGGGAACGCCACCCGACATAATCCGACTCTGACCCAAAACTTCTGACCGCATTCATCTGCCTTCGAAGTCATACTCTAAAAATCTGCCTAAGAAGCATCTAAATCCCGATTTCACTACAGTTTTCTCTTTTTTGCAACATCGGCCATGCCCTGAAGGGTATGGCCGTTTGTTATTAAAGACGATTCTACGTTGCTTCTTTAAATTTTTGCTTCAGCAATTTGCAATTTTCAACAATAATTACTAACTTTGCAATGATTACAAAGTTTGATAGCATTACAATATGAATAAATCCGAAGACAATCCAAACGTAAATCTTGCGAAGATGCTTCACGGAGCCGGCATCAGGCCATCCTTGCAGCGGATTGCCGTGCTTTCAATCGTAATGAACGGAAAGCGACATCCTTCGGCCGACGAGGTTTTCTCCGAAATGGCTGAGATGTATCCGTCCCTCTCAAGGACCACGGTCTACAATGCCCTGCATTCGCTGACAAACGCAGGCCTTATCAAGGAGCTTGAGATCGAAAGCGGGTGCATGCGCTACGACTTTGCACGCCAGCCTGAACACGCCCACTTCAAATGCAGAGACTGCGGCAAGATTTTCGACATGGCAATCCCCGACGGGCTTCGGGAGTCGCTATCCGATGGATTCGCGGCTGATTCCGTAGAGCTGTCGTTCAAAGGACTTTGCCCGGATTGCAAAAAATCTGAATGCCAAGAGTGACATGAAAAAAAATGCCACGATGTTCATACTATATTTAAACCCATTAAAAAAAGACAAAAATGAAAGATTTAAAAGGAACAAAGACCGAGCGCAACCTCCAGGAGGCTTTCGCCGGAGAATCACAGGCCCGCAACAAGTACACCTACTACGCCTCCAAGGCTCGCAAGGACGGATTCGAGCAAATTGCCGCAATCTTCGAAGAGACGGCCAACAATGAAAAAGAGCACGCCAAGCTATGGTTCAAGCTTCTCCATGGCGGGGAGATAGCCGGCACAATGGACAATCTCAAGGATGCCGCCGAAGGCGAGAACTTCGAATGGACCAACATGTATGAGAGAATGGCTCGCGAGGCAGAGGAGGAAGGATTCCCCGAGATCGCATTCAAATTCCGCGCGGTCGGTGCAATCGAGCGTCATCATGAGGAACGCTATCGCCGTCTTCTCCAGAATATTGAGGAGGGCATCGTATTCTCTCGCGAGGGCGACACCGTCTGGATCTGCCGCAACTGCGGCCATATCGTGATTGGCAAAAAGGCTCCCGAAGTATGCCCGGTATGCCTCCACAAGAAGAGCTTCTTTGAAATTCAGGCCAAGAATTATTGATTGGCCGATTATTGAACGGTTAAAGTGATTTTCAGGGCAATCGGAACATTGATTTCCGGTTGCCCTGATTTCTGGAATTCATGGAAATGATTTATGCCAATGCCTCTTCAAGCAAGCCGACTCCGTCGGATATTAGCTCGTCGCACGTGCGACCGCATTTCCCCTTTATGTCGCGACATGCCAAAAGTCCTTCATTAGGCTCGGCAAAGCGCATACACAATTTTCTGACGGCCGGCATGGCCCTTTTCTTGCTGTCGGCGGCGGAGTCGTCGTTTTTCAACCCCACGGCTATTGCCATTGCGTTGGCCACCCCGCAAATCTCTCCGCAGGCGACGCCGGCTCCGAGTCCGGCCCCGATTTTCGCGGCCGTCACGTCGTCGAGACCTACCAGGTCGCCACACGCCATCAACACGCACTGCGAACAACTATACCCCTCGGCATGAAGCCTGCGGGCTTTTTTCTTTCTATTTTCTTCCATATCAATTAGTTTTTTTATATCGTCAGATGATTCCGTCCGGCTATAGAGCCATTCAAGCAAAAAAGAGCGTAATTAGTCGATACCTCAACTATCTACGCTCTTGACGGAGTATCTCCATAGGGAGTCGAACCCTAATCGTCGGAACCGGAATCCGATATTCTATCCATTGAACTATGGAGACTTTTCATTTGCAAAGTTAAGCATTTTTTCCGAACTTTGCACAATCACCAATAAAAATTTCATACCCCCGATGGACGTCAAAATCGAACCCGGCTGGAAACGGCACCTTGCCGACCAGTTCGACCTCCCATATTTCAAAGCCCTTACGGATCGCGTCAGGGCCGACTATGCCGACCCTTCCGTGACGGTCTATCCCCCGGGCTCCGAGATTTTCGCCGCCTTCGATGCCTCTCCTTTCGACGACACCAAGGTGGTCATAATCGGTCAGGATCCCTATCACGGGCCGCGTCAGGCCAACGGCCTTTGCTTCTCCGTGGCTCCGGGCATCCAGATGCCCCCTTCGCTCGTCAACATATTCAAGGAGGTCTCCGACGATACGGGAGCCCCGTTCCCCGCTGACGGCGACCTTTCCCGCTGGGCCCGTCAGGGCGTGCTTTTGCTCAATTCCTCGCTGACCGTGCGCGAACATTCCCCAAAATCCCATTCCGGAATCGGATGGGAGACATTCACGGATGCCGCCGTTGACGCTCTCGCCCGCGACCGCGACAATCTCGTCTTCTTGCTTTGGGGCTCCGACGCCATACGGAAAGGGGCGAAAATCGACCGTGGAAGGCATCTTGTCCTGACCTCTCCGCATCCCTCCCCCCTGTCTGCCTATCGAGGTTTCTTCGGCAACCATCATTTCTCCAAGGCCAACGACTATCTTAAGGCCCATGGAAAGGCCCCTATAGTATGGTAAGGATTATCTTTATCCTCCTTGCCGTCTTGGCGATTCCGGCGGCAAACGGGCAAGCGAAAAATCCCTCCGATTCTTCCACCCGCGTCGACGACCCTTCGATACGAACCCTTTCTATAAGGAATCCCGACGATTTCATGTCTCCCCCGGTAATACGCATGAATTCTGAGGATTGCCTTGATTTCAATTTCGACATTATCGGAGACAGCCATGAATATCTGCGCTATCGCCTGGTGAGCTGCAATGCCGACTGGACTCCGTCGCGACTGTTGGAATCGGAATACGTGGAAGGTTTCAACGAAGCGGAGGTCAACGACTATGCCTATTCGTCGAATACGTTCGTCCGCTACGTCAACTACAATATCCGGATTCCCAATCCGGATTTGACTCCGCTTGTGAGTGGCAACTACCTGCTTCAGGTTTTTCGGGAAGATTCGCCCGACGACGTAATCCTGCAGGCGCGTTTCTCCGTTGCCGAGAATCTTGCGGGAATCTCAGCTAACGTCACCCGCCAGACCGATCGCGGCGTCAACGCGGAGTGGCAGCAGGTGGAGTTCGAGGTTGATCTTTCAGGGCTGACGGGGATAAATCCTTATCAAGACCTTATAGTGACCGTAGAGCAAAACAACAGGGCGCAAACCATGCGCACCCTTACGCATCCCCAACGCGTAGAAGGCTCGAAGGCGATCTTTCAGCATCTGCCTCAGCTCGTATTTGAGGCCGGGAATGAATATCGACGTTTCGAGACGGTCAGAATCGACAATCCCGGTATGCACGCGGATTCCGTGGAGTTTAAGGACAATATCTGGCACGCTTATCTTGCCCAAGACCTTCCCCGGGCCGAACGGGAATACAGCTTCGACCGCACGCAGCACGGACGCTTCAAGATTGACGAATACAATGCCTCCGAGCCCGATTTGGGGGCCGACTATGTCGTGGTGCATTTCTATCTCGACATCCCCTATCAGCCTGATTGCGAAATATTCGTGGGCGGAGGATTTGCCCTCGACAACATAATCGAAGCCAACAAGATGCGCTACGACCATTCCTCGCGCCTTTATAAGGCTGAGATTCCTTTGAAACAGGGAAGCTACAATTATCAGTATCTCATGGCAGGGAAAGACGGCGCATCCGATGCCTCTCCTTCCCCAATTGAGGGCAATTTCCATGAGACGGCTAACGAGTATCTGATAAAGGTGTTTTCCCGGCCTCCCGGCGCCCGCTATGACCGGCTTATTTCGTCCGTTCTCGTAGAATCCGACTGACCGGCACGCGCCTCTCTAAGAGCACGTTCCTCCACCCTTTCGCCTGCGATAACCAACCTCGACGATACTGTCAATTCCCTAAATTGTTCATAACAAAAATCGATTTAACAGTCGATTTAATGTTTTTTAACTGTATTTATGCGGCATGTATAGCCTTACTATAAGAAAAAAGTATTAACTTTGCGACAAATTTAGGTATCTATATTCCTAACATGTAAGAATTTATTTAGTTAAGCAAAAAGCAAGTGAGCATGCTGGGAGGCACGCTCACTTGTTTCTTTAATAAGCCTTCATGACAATATTTCTCTCCCCTCCCTCTGAAACAACGAAAAAAAAAGACAAATATGCTACTGATAAAAGACACCCTCGTCTCTCTCGACCTTATCGAACGCCACTTCGTATGCGATCTCGACTCGTGCCTCGGACAATGCTGCATCGACGGCGACGCCGGAGCCCCGCTTCTCGAAGAGGAGCGCAAGGCCATCGATGAGCATATCAAGGAAATACTCCCTTTGCTAAACCCAGCCGCACAGATGGCCATAGCTCGCGAAGGCTCCGCGTATATCGACCCCGACGGCGATTTGGTCACTCAGATTGTGGAAGGCCGCGACTGCGTGTTCACCACCTACGCCGAGGGAGGGAAATGCCTCTGCGCTCTCGAAAAGGCCTATCGCGAAGGGAAACTGCCGCAGCTTAAGCCCTCTTCTTGCCATCTTTATCCCGTCAGATTGAAAAAAGTTGGCGACATGACCGCCGTCAACCTCCACCGCTGGAAAATCTGCAAATGCGCGGAGACCCTGGGCCGTGCAAAGGGGGTCAGGGCTTACCAATTCCTGAAAGAACCCTTGATTAGAAAGTTCGGGCAGGAATGGTACGACGAACTTTGTCTGACGGCTGAGCAATGGCTCAAATCCCACGCCTGAGCAGTCATCTCCTTTTATTCACTCACGCACCTGCTTCAAGCCCGAGGAGCGTTAGCTCCGGAGCTTTCTCCACGGGAAACCATTCCCGGAGCTTTTGCAAGGCCTGCTCCTTTATCTCGGGAGTGATGCTCTTAAATACGGTGCGCAACACGAACGTCACGACCGAAACGTCGTCGAGAAATCCCGCCACGATAAAGTCGGGCACAAAATCCAATGGCAGGATTACGTATCCCAAAGCCGCCATCACCAAGAGCTTGTCTTTCGTAGGTATTTTCCCGTCCTTCAGGCCGTAGAACAGCAAGAGAATGTAGTACACCAATTTGACGCCCATCTCTTTGGCCGACTTGGAAATCTTCTCCATCAGTCCATTGGGGGTGAATTTGTCGGCATACGCCTTGAGCTTCCCTTTGAACGCGGGAATCCAATGTTTCTTGTCTTTGCCGACAATCTCATCCATCAGTTGCTGCTCCTCAGCCATCAATTGATTGGCCCGTTGCTTGTCTGCCTTCTCAACAGCGGCCTCTTCCTCCTTTTGTTCTGCCAGGAGTTCTTTCACCTCCGCGATTTCGTCCCTGTCCGCCTCATCTTTTTTTTTGACAGGCTCTTTATCCGGCGTAGCTCCGACAGTCTTGAAGTCAAGCTCCACATTTACCCCACCATCATCGAAATGTATCTCCTTGATGGCGAAATTCTGGGTAAACGCCTTGGCGTTGTCGATTTCGTCGAGATTCACCGCGACCGTGTCTCCGTCAATGTGTATAGCGTCCTTCAAATCCGGATGCTTGCCGACCACGGCTTTCATCACCATCGAAATTATCTGGTCCAATCCGACAAACATGTGATATTTAAGCGCAACGCTCTCCGGCTTCACCTCCGTCAGCGTCAGGTCCACCGACACGGGGATAGTGACGATCAAAGCTTTCTTCCTATACGTGACGCGCAGATCCCTGTCCGAAATCTTGCCGAACGCCACATCCTGGCCAAACCGCTCCTTGATCTGACGGCTCAGCTCCTCAAATCCAATATAAATCTTCATAAGTCCTTTCTTTTTCCAATTAAGTAAGTGTTCAGATTATTCTTATACATGGATTGCCAATATGAGGGTCGGGATTTCGATTCGGTATGATGGCGTGATGGGGTTCCATCATAACTGAATCACGGATTGAAATCCAGCGCTCAGATTGGATAAGACATGTATAAGAATAATCTGAACACTTACTTAAAACAAACTCACACCCGTTTTGTCGAAAACTTACCTAAAAAATACCACATACCTGCCCCTCTCTCACGCCCGTATGGCATTACCGTGCCGCGGCCAAGGGCCGCGGTCTACCCATCCTCCTCCAAATACTTTAAGCGGCATCAGCTACAACCTTCAAGTCATCAAGCCCAATTCTATCTCAGCCGTGTCACACAGCAGAATACATTCATCAACCGAAGTGTTTCCCTAATAATATTAATCAATTGCGCAAGAGATAAAAACAACTTGTCGTAAAGAAATTTCGTAAATATTCAATGTCCGACAACGGCTTGATTAACAATCGTGGTTTAAATCCAAATTTCACTTCATAGTGAGGATTTATGAAATAAAGACGACGATTGATGATTTCAAACGATGTTCCGGCGATAAGTTTTTCAAATCCTTCTATTGTGGTTTTCGTTTGCTTTATTGAGATTAGTTCATCAATGCAATCTGCACTCTCTTTTCCTAACGACAATATAAATTTATAAATCCTCTGCGGCAATAAATGAAAAAACGGGAGCATTGAAAGCAATCTGTTATGACAAATTTGCTGATGACCTCCAAAAGGCATTTGCCATGCAGGAAATCCGACAAACAGCAATCCCCCGGGTTTTAGGAAGTATTCTATTTTTTGAAGCAATTCTTGTTTATTGCCAACATGCTCAATCACGTCATGGCATATGATGAGGTCAAAGTGGTCTTTATATCCACTGAGCCGGAATATGTCTGCACAAATAAACTTTCCATTTAGATTCTCTCGCTTAAAGAAAGCAATCGCCCCATTAATCCTGCTAGATGAAATATCAACTCCGACAACCTCATGTCCCCTTTTCGCGAATGGCAGTAGATTGCCTCCGTCTCCACACCCGATTTCAAGTATGGAAATAGGATTTTCAACGTCAAGGTGCTCCTTAATGTAGGGAATAAAATATTGTTCGCTTGTATGGGCAAGCTCACGAAAATATTGAAATCTATCAACGTGTCTTTTTTGCATTATATTGGTGTTTAATCATCGTATAGATGAATGAATCGCCCCAATATTGCATACACAATAGCTATTAAGCCGGACTAATCGACCTCACCCACCATCGTTTAGCAGTTATGATGCACGACAACAAGAACAGCGAGAAAATACAAATTATGCCGGCATAGGCTATTATAACAGTAATCTTCAATCCTTGAGGATTAAATTGCATTTCAATATCATGCTTCCCGGCAGGTAGCTTAATTGCCCTGAGCAGGTAATTGACACGGGCTATCTCAACAGGATCCCCATCAATTGTAGCCTCCCAGCCCCATGGAAAATACACTTCAGAAAAGACCGCAACACCTCCTCTTTTTGATTCTGAACGATACGTAAGCCGATTAGGCGCGTATGACGTTTCATATATTGTGTCTCCATGAGATTTGGGATTGGATTTGCCAATTATCGGTTTAAATTTGATGTCCGACACAGCGACCGAACGTAAATCAATATTTTCAATAAATGATATTTCATCATTAGGAGAATCAACGTATCTGACACTATCTACAATCCACGCATTTCCCATGGCTGAGGTATTGAAATAGGGTTCTTTGTTTATATCTTCTACGATATATCGGGCATTCAACATGTTGAGCATATTGCTGAAATCCCTTTCTCCTCTCAAATAATAATCTATCATATCCTGATAACGGGTTAACTTTGCCGGATGATAGCCGCCAATCATCTTATGATAATAAGATGGGTCTGGACTCGCAAATCGTGGAAAATCCATAACCCGATAATTCATTGAAGTGTCAGACAGGATATGTTTGTCAGACTCTGTCAATGGAAATGACGTTTGGTCTATCGTTTCTCTTTCCATAAAGCAATCGTGATTTACGTATCGCTTATCTATCCTATATAGATCACCAACCAACACCATGCCCAACGCGATTATAAAAAGCCTCAGCGTATTTTTTCTGTGGAAATACAACATCACAATGACCAGCCCCATGAAAACTATAATCAAAGATCGCAAAGAATCAGAGCGAATCATCCCATACCTTAGTTTTTCTGCAATTTCGCATAGCTCCGGAAATTTATTAACTCCCATTTGGATTTCGTAGCCTGGGATTGCAGTTCCGTAAAATCCCGGGAATACAACTCCAATCAGACAAAGAGTTGATGTTAGGGCGAAACTCCATATAATCTTTTTTCCATACCGCTGCCATGAGTCATCAGCCGGTATTTGCAGGATTTGCTTTAATGCCATAATGCCGAGTAGCGGAATGGTAAACTGAGCTATGACCAGGATGCTTTCAGGTGTCCTGAATTTGCTGTACATAGGGACATAGTCAATAAATAGCTGCGTAATCCACATGCAATTGCGTCCCCACGACAATAAAACAGACATTGATGTAAGAATTAGGAGAACCCATTTAATTGGCCCCCTTACTATCATACAACCCAATATAAACATCGCCACAATCAATGCTCCCACGTAAACCGGACCATTCGTCCCCTCTTCTCCACCAAAGTATTGATATAAGAATTGGAGATTATACGCCGTTGCCGGCGACATTGAGCCCTTACGCTCCATTTCCTTTGCTTCGTCAAGTTGTGCAAGGGTCAAAGGCTCTATTTTCCCTTTCATCGGAATGGCAGAAGCTCCTCCCTTTATATTAGGGATAAGCAAAGACATTGTTTCCGACACTCCATAGCTATACTGGGTAATATAATGCTTGTCTAAACCTTCGCCCCTGACTTCGTTTTCTACGACGATATCCGAATGGTTTCCTCTTATGGTCTCTTTGGAGTAGTGATAGGTATTGTAAAGATTGGGTAAATTAGCTGAAACTGACAAAACTGCTGCAATGATAAGCATGGCAGTCGCTATTACCCATCTGCTGATATTTTTCGTTTGCCGGGCCTTAATAAAAAAGTATATGACAATACCGACGGCTACAAAAAGAAAATAGTAGGTCATCTGAACATGGTTAGTCGACAACTGCATCATTCCAAACAATGCCGTGCAAGCTCCTCCAATAAGAATTTTCCCTCTGTAGCAAAAGACGACACCCGCAAGTGTCGGTGGGATATATGCCAAGGTGAGGTATTTCCATATATGTCCTGCGCCAATCAAAATCATAAAATAGCTGGAAAGTCCCCATGCCAATGCGCCCAATAGCGCTATATACCATCGCATACGCATCGACAAAAGAAAAATATAGAAACCAATCATCATTAAAAATAATAAATTGGCCGGCGCAGGTAGTCCCAATGTCAAAAATGGTGTTATCCAATCTATCAATCTGTTTGAAGCGTAGCTTGGAGAAATTTGAAACATCGGCATTCCCCCAAACAAGGAGTTGGTCCAATATGTGGTCTCTCCGGTTGCCTCTTTATACATTTTCGCCTCGTGACCCACAGCCAATCCTTGTCGTGTATCAGGCTGCTGCAAAACATTGCCTTGCACATCATCCGGAAAGAAATACATCACCGAAATAGCCATCATAATGGCAACAGCAACCAAAACTCCTGAAACATTGCGGTTTCGCAATGACTGAATAATCTTATCCATTGTTATGAAATCACCATGTAAATTTTATGCCAATAGGAATCGTGAACTCCAACTGTCGTTCTTGCATTATCGTGTTCAATCCAGAGCCGGATTCGAAATGATAATTGATCGATGGCTCCGCGTAGATGCTCATTGTCGGCGTAATATGATACTGAATGCCGATGCCACCCTCTGCCGACCATTGAAGCGGCATGTTTAGATTATATTTCGAAGTGGCCGGGACAGACACATTGGGATAATACTCCGACTTAACAGATGAACAATGAACAGGCACATTCATCACGAAACCTGCTTGCCCATATACTGAGAATTTATTTGTTTGGAATGCCGTAAAGTTAAACTTCAATGGAATTCCGATATAATGTGCTTTCTGAATCGTTTCGGAACGATAGTATTTATTTTCAGCAAATATATCTGTTCTTAAATATGAGTATCTTAATCCGCTTGCTACACTCCATTGAGAAGAAATAGACTTGCCGAGCGACAACCCAATAACGACTGGCATATGATGCCTTATATTTCGTTTTTCCTCGATTTCTTGCCCCGGAATATCGGATGCAATATCAGGAATACGATACATAGAACTTACGGAATGTCCTATTGAACTGGAATAAACGAGTGAAAATGTCCAGTCACCTCTAATTGGTTGTAATGGCTGTTTCCTCTGGTTAATCTCTGCTATATGTGGTTCAGGGTTAGGATACGTGGTAGACACTATGATAGAGTCGGTATCACGATTATCATTTAACTTTCCCTGATTAATTGTATCTCTGCTAACTGATTCTTTTTCAATTTGAACACGAGACTCAATTTCGCTTAACTCCTGATCTATATTCCTGTGAATAGGAATTCGCTTTGTAATTCCACCGGTTTTATTTATCGTGTCAGAACCAATTCTTAAAGAATCAATAGTTGTTGTCCGGCTCAATAATGTATTATCCTTGCTTGATGATTTTCTGCCATCATTATTCCGAGGCTGGATCATTAAGTAATACACAACAAAAGCCACTGAAATAATCGACAATACCCCTATCTCTGTCTTATACTGATAAATCAATCTGCGAAGCATACCCTTGGCGCGGTGCAGCTGGGATGCCGATGTGAGATGGGATATGCCAAGTAATTTTGCAATTTCCTTGTGGGTCAATCCTTGCAGTACATTGAGACGAAACACATTTTCATAGCCTTCAGGTAATTTTTGTATTATGGCGTCAAGTTCTTGCCATGTCATGCATGGTTGCTCTATTTCATCCTCCAATTGATCAAGGATTAAAGTTTCAGAAATAGGTATTAAAACGTGTTCAGATTGTTTCCTAAGATATTGCAATGATAAATTCTTCATTATTGTGGTCAGCCATGACTGGATTTTCGCTGTATCCTTGAGCGAACCTATGGACGTAAAGGCCACGATAAACCCATCATGAAGAATATCATTAGCGACATCCCTATTGCTGACATAATAATTAATCACTTCCAACATTGAAAGTGAATACGTTTGATAGAGGAAGCCGAATGCTTCTCTGCTACCGTCTTGGCATTCTTTAACGATTATGTCGATATCCATTGACTTAATGATATATCTATAGATGAGAAAATACCCTGAATATTGCATCGACACTCAAAAAAAGTTGTTTAAACTTTTTCTTTTCAGGATTTCTCCAAATTTTTTAGCTGATTTTGAATCGTCATCTTAATTAACTCAATTCAACAAAGTAAAATCTATCAAAAACACAAAGTAAAATTCATCAAAAACACAAAGTGATATTGATGAATTTGATATAATGGTTATCTTAGCAAAAGATTATTAAGAAAATAAACTATCTTGAAAGAATTGCTGACAGGATTCTCAATTTATTAGTCTGCCCCTACTGTGTCGCAACTCCGTGCCTACTTCTCACTCTCGCTTCTGTTTTGATTGTTGGATTTCGTCGCGCTTCCCTTGCCAAAATTATACCTGATGCTGAGCTGCACCAATGCATTGTCGACTCTGTCGTCCTTCCAGGATGTGAACCTGAACTCCGGAATGGTTATATCGGTATAGACACGCTTCGACACAAGGCTTGTCGGAATGGCAAAATTAAGGGCCAAAGACAACTTCCCTTTGCAAAGCGGACTCATCACTCCAAGCATCAGCGTCTCCTCCTGACCATACTCCTCCCCCTGAAGCAAGGGTAGCTTGTCATGGCGCAGAAAGTAGGCCGCCAACATTTTAGGAAACATGAAAAATTTGAATATTTGATTGCAAAGTTATATATAAGAAGCGACATGCAAAATAATTCTGAAATAAATTTCTCCGGTTTTAGAAACGATAGAAAGATGTTGTAAAAAATTTATGAAGAATCTTCGCGTGATTTATAACTCATCTTGCCGGAACTTACCGAGGTATGCTCCTTTCAGCAAGTGACAAAATCCACTCCAAGGCTGAGACCCCTACTACCCATAAATTTTAAAGAACGCTAAAGTATCGGGGAGACAAGGCGGAGGAGGGATTCGAGGAAGCGTTGGCTTAACGGGCGGTGGCGCCATTCGCTGAGGCGAAGTTTGCGGCAGTTCTGCAAATCTGAGAAGAAGATGTCGCGCATGGTGCGGTTGATGCAGCTGTCGTAGATGAAAAGATTGCATTCAAAATTGTTCTCAAAACTCCGGAAGTCAAAATTCGTGCTTCCAGCCGTGACAAGCTCGTCGTCTATTATCATGGCCTTCGCATGGAGCATCCCTGGTTCATACAGATATACCTTTATACCTGCTTTCAAACACTGAGTGATATAAGAAAACGAGGCGTAATGAAGAAGCACACTGTCGGTCTTCTCCGGCATCATTATGCGGACATCCACCTTTGCCAAAGCCGCCGATTGCAGGGCCGATAGCAAAGCGTCGGTAGGCAAAAAATACGGAGTCTGGATATAAATTGTCTTCCTCGCCGAGGATATCGCCTTTAGAAAGACCATCGAAAGATTGTTCCAGGTCTCAGTAGGCCCGCTCGTAAGCAGCTGCACTCCTGTGGAATTGTTAAGCGTGACAGGAGCCGGCACAACTTTTGGCATCTCCGGATCCTTCTTAAGGAAATTCCAATCTATCACGAATGAATAGATCAACGATTCTATGATGTCGCCCCTCACTCTGAAATGAGTGTCCCTCCAAGGCCTGTCCTCAGGCGAACCATATACGTATCTGTCGGCGATATTCATTCCCCCTATGTAGCCGATCTCCTCGTCAATCACCACGATCTTTCGGTGGTTGCGCCAATTAATGCGGTTGGCAAGCTGAGGGAACGTCACCTTAAAAAAAGGATGCGTGTCGACTCCCGCATCCTGCATCTTGCGGAAAAACTTGTTTCTCGCCGAAAAACTTCCGACATGATCGTAGATGACCTTAACGATCAACCCCTCTTTTGACTTCCGTATAAGAATGTCGGCAATCTCATTCCCGATTCTGTCGTCGAGGAAAATATAATATTGAAGTAGAATCGACCGTTTGGCGTTCTCAAGATCACGCTTAAGGGATGCGAACTTAGAGGGCCCGTCGGTGAATATTTCAAGTTCGTTGTTGGCCGTAAATGGCGACCGCCCGAGGGAATGCGACAGTATGACGAGCGACCGCTGCTCTGCCGACAATTCCATCTGCCTTATGTCAACGCGTCGTGGTGAATAGTCCTGCATAAGTTTCCGCTTATTCCGTCGCGAAATCATATGCACCCCCTTAAGGCTGCGGCCGAAAAAGAGATAGAACACGAGCCCGATTCCCGGAAGGAAGATAAGAGCCACTACCCACGAAAGCGCACGAATCGGATTGCGGTTCTCTCTGAGCACCACCACCACCGAGGCAATCACCATCACGCTGTAAAGAAGAATGACCGCCAAGGCAACCCAACTGTTGAGATGTATCGTAAAAGGCCAACTCATAATTAGATAGCTTGCCAAGCAGACTAAGCCAAATTAACATTTGGCATTAATCCTCTATGAAGCCGCTAATTTAGCAAATTATATCGAAACATGCAAAAGAAAAAGAGTGCCCGTCCTAAAAAAGACGGGCACTCCTGATATAGTCTTATGGCTAAGATTATTCAGCTTTGGGTGCTTCCTCTGCCGGTTCGGCTGCCGGAGCCTCTGCTGCAGGTGCTTCAGCTGCGGGAGCTTCAGCGGCTGCGGAGCTGCTCTTCTTGCGACGGCTGCGGCGAGTGGCCTTCTCCTTCTTGCCTCCCTCAGCGAGCATGTTCTCGTTGAAGTCTACAAGTTCGATCATTGCCATCTCGGCGTTGTCGCCAAGACGATGTCCGGTCTTGAGGATGCGGGTGTAACCTCCGGGACGGTCGGCCACCTTCTCGGCAACCACGCCGAAAAGTTCTTTGATGGCTTCCTTGTTCTGAAGGTAGCTGAAGACGATGCGACGGTTAGTCATATCGTCGGTCTTTGACCTCGTGATAAGGGGCTCTGCATACATGCGGAGAGCCTTTGCCTTAGCCAGGGTCGTGTTGATTCTCTTGTGCATGATAAGAGAAATCGTCAGGTTCTTCAGCAAGGCTTCGCGATGACCTTTCTTACGACCGAGGTGGTTGAATTTTTTATTGTGTCTCATCGTTGTTTAGTCTTTATCCAATTTATATTTTGAAATGTCCATCCCAAAGGAAAGGTTGAGGCTTGCAAGGAGCTCGTCAAGCTCCGTCAGCGACTTCTTGCCGAAGTTGCGGAACTTGAGTAGGTCGTTCTTGTTGAAGACCACGAGCTCTCCGAGGGTCTCGACCTCGGCGCTCTTAAGGCAGTTGAGCGCACGTACGGAGAGATCCATGTCAGTAAGTTTGCTCTTGAGGAGTTGGCGCATATGCAACACTTCCTCGTCAAACTCATCGACATCGCTCTCTTTCGGTGTCTCAAGGGCAATCTTCTCGTCGCTGAAGAGCATGAAATGATAGATGAGAATCTTCGCTGCCTCCTTCAATGCATCCTGCGGCTGGATTGAGCCATCGGTTGTCACTTCAAGAAGGAGTTTCTCATAGTCGGTCTTCTGCTCCACGCGGTAGTTCTCCACTGCGTATTTCACGTTCTTGACGGGAGTATAGATTGAGTCGATCGCTATTACGCTCGGGTCGCTGTCGCCGAGAATCTCTCTGTTCTCGTCGGCCGGCACCCATCCGCGCCCCTTGTTGATGGTGAATTCCATCTGGAAGCTTGAGGATGGATCGAGATGGCAGATCACCAAATCAGAATTCAACACCTCAAATCCGGAGAGCACCTTGCCCAAGTCGCCTGCCTTAAACACATCCGTGCCCGACACGTTGACAACGGCCTTCTCTGTGTCGTGGCCGTCGGTCAGCTGCTTGAATCTCACCTGCTTGAGGTTGAGGATGATATTCGTCACATCCTCCTTCACCCCGGGGATCGTGTCTAATTCATGTGCCACTCCGTCGATTCTGATCGAGCAGATGGCAAAGCCTCCAAGCGACGACAGAAGAATCCTGCGGAGTGCGTTGCCTATGGTCTGGCCGTAGCCCGGTTCCAATGGCCTGAATTCAAACTTGCCGAACATGTTGTCGACTTCAAGCATGATGACCTTGTCGGGTTTCTGAAATGCTAATATTGGCATGGGTTTCTATTGTTTATTATTTAGAATACAACTCAACGATCAACTGCTCCTTGATGGTCTCCGGGATGTCCTCACGCTGAGGCACATGCAGGAATTTTCCACCTTTCTTGCTGTCGTCCCATTCAATCCAGGGATATTTGCTGTGGTTGAAGCCGGCAAGGCAGTCGGCTATGACCTCAAGCGATTTTGATTTCTCCCTGACTGCTATGATATCGCCGGGCTTTACGTGATAAGAAGGAACGTTGACCACAGATCCGTTGACCGTGATATGCTTGTGGAGCACGAGCTGACGAGCTGCCGGACGGCTCGGGGCGATACCCAGACGATACACCACGTTGTCAAGACGGCTCTCCAGAAGCTGGAGAAGCACCTCGCCGGTAATGCCCTTCGTGCGGGCCGCTTTCTCGAAGAGATTGCGGAACTGACGCTCGAGCACGCCGTAGGTGTATTTCGCTTTTTGTTTCTCTTTCAGCTGCATGCCATACTCAGAGGTCTTCCTTCTGCGGTTGGCGCCATGCTGTCCCGGTGGGTAGTTCTTCTTTGCCAGAACCTTGTCCTCACCATAAATTGCCTCGCCGAATTTGCGGGCTATTTTTGTCTTTGGGCCTGTATATCTTGCCATTTCTTTTTTTATTGATTAAAGTCGGCCTGTCGCCGGATTCTTAGCGCAGCCGCGACTGCCAAGAGAAAGACGCTGGGGCAGTCTATTCGCATTCAAATCCGGCCTGGGGGCTTCCTGTGTGATGTTATACTCTTCTTCTTTTCGGAGGACGACATCCGTTGTGAGGCAGCGGCGTGACATCGATAATCTCTGTCACTTCGATTCCGGCCCCGTGGATGGTGCGGATCGCTGATTCCCTGCCGTTGCCAGGACCCTTCACATAGGCTTTCACCTTGCGCAGGCCAAGGTCGTATGCAACCTTGGCACAATCCTGAGCTGCCATCTGGGCTGCATACGGGGTGTTCTTCTTAGACCCCCTGAAGCCCATCTTGCCTGCCGAGCTCCAGGATATGACCTGGCCCTCGCTGTTGGCAAGGCAAACGATAATGTTGTTGAAAGAGCTATGCACGTGGAGCTGACCTTGGGCGTCAACCTTGACATTCCTCTTTTTAGCTGCGACTGTCTTCTTTGCCATACTTTAATTTTATTTAGTAGCTTTCTTCTTGTTAGCGACTGTTTTCTTGCGGCCCTTGCGTGTGCGCGCATTGTTCTTGGTGCTTTGCCCTCTGACGGGAAGACCGATACGGTGGCGGATGCCTCTGTAGCAGCCTATGTCCATAAGGCGCTTGATGTTGAGCTGTATCTCCGAACGGAGGTCACCCTCTACCTTATATTCCGTCTGGATCACCTCACGCACGGCGGCTGCCTGTGCGTCTGTCCAGTCTTTCACCTTGATGTCGCGGTCAACACCGGCCTTCGTGAGGATGGTGTTGGCGGCACTGCGGCCTATGCCGTAGATATATGTCAAGGCAATCTCTCCTCTTTTGTTTTGCGGCAAATCTACGCCGACAATTCTTACTGCCATAGTATGTTGTTACAAAATTTTTTGCAAAGGTAATAAAATTATCCTTGACGCTGTTTAAGTTTCGGGTTCTTCTTATTGATTACGTACAATCTTCCTTTTCTGCGCACTATCTTGCTGTCCGGAGTGCGCTTCTTGATTGATGCTCTTACTTTCATATGTCGTGTCGATTTTTTTATTTGTATCTGAAAGCGATCCGTCCCTTGCTGAGGTCGTATGGACTCATCTCCACCCTGACCTTGTCGCCGGGAAGTATCTTGATATAGTGCATTCTCATCTTGCCTGAGATGTGGGCCGTGATTTCATGCCCGTTCTCGAGCTCCACCTTGAACATCGCGTTGCTCAATGCTTCGAGAATCACTCCGTCTTGTTCTATCGCTGCCTGTTTAGCCATAAATCTTTGTCAGTTGTATTGATTTGTTTTCTTTCATGCTTCTCCGCGGTTGTCGGGGAGAGCGCAGCCTCAATATAGTCGAAAGTAGTCAGTATCTCCGGTTCGTCAAGCGTAATCAAGACCGTGTGCTCATAGTGGGCAGATGGCTTGCGGTCGCGTGTGCGGCATTCCCAGCCGTTGCTCTCTATGACTACGTTCTTGCTCCCGAGATTGATCATCGGCTCGATGCAGATGCACATTCCCGGCTTAAGCACCGGTCCGATTCCGCGTCGCCCGAAATTCGGGATTTCCGGATCCTCATGCATACTCGCTCCTATGCCATGCCCACACATCTCACGAACCACACTGTAGTTGTGGTGTTCGCAATAAGTCTGCACGGCGTTGGAGATGTCTCCGATTCTCTTTCCGGCCTTGGCTACGGCTATGCCCTTGTAGAGAGACTCCTTGGTGACTGCAAGCAAACCCGCCGTCTTCTCGTCGATCTCTCCGACAGGAAACGTATAGCAACTATCGCCGTTCATGCCGTTAAGCTCTACGACAAGATCAGTGCCGACTATGTCGCCTTCGCGAAGCTCATAGCCTGAAGGGAATCCATGCACCACCATCTCGTTGACCTCTATGCAGAGCGTCCCCGGGAAACCTTGATAACCAAGGCAAGCGGGTTTACCCCCGTTGTCGAGGATAAACTCTCTTGCGATATTATCGAGTTTCAAGGTGGTGACGCCAGGTTTAACCCATTTGGCCACCTCTCCAAGCGTGCGGCTTGTCAATTCGCATGCCGCGCGCATCCTTTCTATCTCTTCGGCTGTCTTGATGTAAATCATTCTTTTGCTGAACCTGACTTAAGGTTAAAATGCTCCGCTGCCTGTCGTGCGGCCTTTAATGCGGCCGTCCTTCATCAGTCCGTCGTAATGACGCATAAGAAGATGTCCTTCCACGATTCTGAGCGTGTCGAGCACGACACCTACCATAATCAGAAGCGACGTACCTCCGAAGAATGCTGCAAACTGGCGGTTGAGGCCACATACATGCGCGATGGCAGGCAAGATGGCGACGATGCCAAGGAATATCGAGCCGGGAAGAGTGATTCTTGACATGATTGAGTCAAGATACTCCACTGTCGGCTTACCCGGTTTGATGCCGGGGATAAACCCGTTGTTTCGCTTCATGTCTTCTGCCATCTGTGCGGGACGCACGGTAATGGCCGTATAGAAATACGTGAAAGCCACGATCATTATGAAGTAGACAACATTGTACCAGAATCCGTAAAGATCGGTCAACGCACCGAAGAAGCCTGTCTGCTCTGTGCTGTAGCCCACGAGGGTCACAGGAATGAACATGATGGCCTGGGCAAAGATGATAGGCATAACGCCGGCTGCATTCACCTTCAAGGGGATGTACTGGCGGGCGCCTCCATACTGCTTATTGCCCTGAATACGCTTAGCATACTGCACGGGCACTTTGCGCGTACCCTGCACGAGAAGCACGGCCCCGGCGATGACAGCCACAAGGATGATTAGCTCTACAAGGAAAATCACAAGACCACCGCCGGCCGAGTTCATCAGACGGCCAGTGAATTCCTGGATAATTGCCTCGGGGAAACGTGCCATGATACCTATAAGGATGATGAAGGAGATACCGTTGCCGATGCCCTTCTGGTCGATCCTTTCGCCAAGCCACATGATGAACATCGATCCGGCGGCAAGCACTATCGTCATGAAGACCACCGTCCAGAAGCCCATCTCCACGTAGCCGCCCGCTGCCTTAACTTGATATGACAAGTTCATAAGATAGGCAGGACCCTGGAGCACCAGGATGATGACTGTCAGGTAGCGCGTATACTGATTGAGCTTCATTCGTCCGCTCTCCCCTTCTCTCTGCATTTTCTGGAATGCCGGAAGGACCATGCCCAAAAGCTGGATCACGATCGATGCCGTGATGTAGGGCATGATGCCAAGGGCGAAGATTGAAGCCTGCGAGAACGCACCGCCAGAGAACATGTCAAGCAGCTGCATCAGACCGTCAGACGTGAAGTTCTTCAGCGCTATCAGCTCATCGGGATTGATGCCTGGCAAGACCACATAGCATCCGAAGCGATAGATGATCACGAGCAACAGCGTGATGCCGATGCGCCTGCGAAGATCCTCAACACTCCAGATATTCTTGATTGTCTGTGTAAATCCCATTGTGATTAATTTTTGCTTACGGTTCCACCTGCGGCCGTGATGGCCTCCTCGGCTTTCTTCGAGAAGCCGTCGGCGTGCACCTCAAGTGCGCGCGTCACTGCTCCGTTGCCAAGTATCTTCACCAATCCGTTCTTGGGGACAAGACCGGCGTTGCGAAGGTCGGATACCGTGATCTTTGTGAGGTTCTGAGCTGCCGCCAGTGCTTCAAGAGCGTCGAGGTTGATGGCTTTGTATTCCACTCTGTTGATATTCTTGAAGCCGAACTTGGGCACCCTTCTCTGAAGAGGCATCTGGCCTCCCTCGAATCCCACTTTATGCTTGTAGCCTGAGCGTGATTTCGCGCCCTTGTGGCCTCGCGTGGAAGTGCCGCCGTAGCCTGAACCCGGTCCGCGGCCGATTCTCTTGTTCTTCTTGTTGCTGCCGGGTGCCGGCATAAGGTTATGTAGTTCCATTTCTTTCTGACGCAATTAAAGTTTTGTGACTTCTACCAGATGATGTACTGCCTTCACCATACCGAGGACCGAAGGATTGTCCTCCTTCACCACGGTGTGGTTCATTTTCCTCAGCCCGAGGGCGTCGAGGGTGCGTTTCTGTTTGGCCGGGCAGTTGATGCGGCTCTTGATCTGCTTGATTGCTATCTGTGCCATATCTCTTATTTTTAGCCGTTAAACACTTTTTCAACTGACACGCCACGGTTCTGCGCTACCTGCGCCGGGCTTCTCAACTCGTTGAGAGCCGCGATTGTGGCCTTCACGAGGTTGTGGGGGTTGGAAGAACCCTTGCTCTTGGCGAGCACGTCGGTGATGCCTACGCTCTCAAGCACGGCACGCATAGCGCCACCGGCCTTCACTCCCGTACCCTCGGATGCGGGCTTCAGGAAGATGCGTGAGCCGCCAAACTTGGCGCTCTGCTCGTGAGGGATGGTCCCGTTGTGCACGGGCACCTTGATAAGGTTCTTCTTTGCGGTCTCCACGCCCTTGGCGATGGCGGCGGTGACCTCGTTGGCCTTGCCAAGGCCCCAGCCTATTACGCCGTCTTCATTGCCGACTACGACGATGGCGGCAAAACTGAACGCACGGCCACCCTTCGTAACCTTCGTCACGCGGTTGATTGCCACGAGACGGTCTTTCAGTTCCAAATCATTTGTAGATTTAACTCTATTATTTCTCTTTGCCATGATTTTCGCTTAAAATTTAAGACCGGCCTCGCGAGCTGCGTCGGCCAATGATTTTACCCTGCCATGGAAGAGATAGCCGTTGCGGTCGAATACGACCGTGCTGATGCCATTCTCCAAAGCTTTCTTTGCTATGTCGGAACCTACGCGGGCTGCAACCTCTATTTTCGTGCCTCCCTCAAGTCCTTTCGACGACGCGGCCACGAGTGTCTTGCCTGCGAGATCGTCGATAAGCTGGACGTAGATGCCTTTATTGCTGCGGAACACGCTCATGCGCGGACGCTCTGCCGTGCCCGATATCTTGCCGCGGATGCGGGTCTTGATTTTGTTTCTTCTTGCTATCTTGGATACCATAGTCTTCCTTAATTTATTTATTTAGCATTCGCTGACTTGCCACTCTTGCGACGGATAATCTCGCCGACGAACTTGATACCCTTGCCCTTGTATGGCTCAGGCTTGCGGAGCGAGCGAATCTTTGCGCACACCTGGCCTAGAAGCTGCTTGTCGGCGCTCTCCAGAATGATGAGCGGGTTTTTGTTACGCTCTGTCTTTGCGTCTACCTTGATCTCTTTCGGAAGCTTGATGTAGATAGCATGTGAGAAGCCCAACGAAAGTTCCAATACGTTGTTGTTGGCGGCTGCGCGGTAGCCTACGCCTACGAGCTCCATCTCCTTCTTGTAGCCTTCCGACACTCCGACCACCATATTGTGGACGAGGGCGCGATAAAGACCATGCATCGCACGGCTCTGACGCTCGTCGTCGGGGCGTTTCATAATCAGATGGTTGCCTTCCTGCTCCACTGTGATGATGGGATTGATCTCCTGGCTGAGCTCTCCCTTCGGGCCTTTTACGGTCACTACGTTGTCTTTCACCTGAACGGTCACGCCGGCAGGTATCTCTATGGGTGCTTTACCAATTCTTGACATATTAATACCTCCTTCTGATTAATAAACGTAACACAATACTTCGCCGCCGATCTTGCGCTCTTTGGCTTCCTTGTTGGTCATCACGCCGTAGCTCGTGCTGAGAATGGCGATGCCGAGGCCGTTCAATACGCGGGGCATGTCTTTGTAGCCCGTATATTGACGAAGACCCGGACGCGACACTCTGTGCAGGTTCTTGATTGCACTTACCTTGTCTGCCGGATCATACTTGAGGGCGATCTTGATGGTGCCCGACGGTGTGGGGCCTTCCACGAACTTATAGTTCAGGATGTAGCCCTGCTCGAAAAGGATCTTGGTGATTTCCCTTTTCATTTTTGAAGACGGAATCTCCACCACGCGGTGTCCCGCGCGGATGGCATTTCTCAATCTTGTCAGATAATCTGCGATTGGATCAGTCATTGTTTTGATTGTTAAATTGATTCAGATAGTCCGAACAATATTTAATTTTCACTCTCTTTTGCTTTATCGGATGCGCTCGGGAGAGTCCCCTCCCTGACGCAACAATAATCGGAGGCTTCCCGCAGGCTTTTCGAGGCCTTGCGGGATGCCACCAATTTTATTAACGTATCGACTCGTGATTTATTGTCACCAGCTTGCTTTCTTTACGCCCGGAATCAGACCGGCGGATGCCATTTCGCGGAATTGGATTCTCGAAATGCCGAACTGGCGCATGTAGCCTTTCGGACGGCCGGTGATCTCGCAACGGTTGTGAAGACGCACTTTCGAGGCATTCTTCGGAAGCTTCTGGAGCTTCGTAAGGGCCTCGTAGTCGATATTGCCTTCGGCATCGGCAAGGGCAGCCTTCTTCAGCGCCGCTTTCTTTGCCGCATATTTCTCAACCATTTTCGCGCGTTTCACTTCGCGAGCCTTCATTGATTCTTTTGCCATAGCTCTTATTTTTCGTGTTTGAAGGGTAGTCCGAATTTCTTGAGCAGGGCGAAGCCCTCTTCGTCGGTCGGGGCTGACGTCACGAATGTGATGTTCATGCCCTGGAGTTTCGGAACGTTGTCGATGTTGATCTCGGGGAAGATGATCTGCTCCTGGATGCCGAGAGTATAGTTGCCTCTGCCGTCGAGTTTCGAGTTGATGCCCTTGAAGTCGCGGATACGTGGAAGCGCAACCCTTACGAGCCTCTCAAGAAACTCATACATCTTCTCGCGACGCAGAGTGACCATCACGCCGATGGGCATCTTCTTACGAAGCTTGAAGTTGGAGATATCCTTCCTTGAAAGCGTCGGGACAGCTTTCTGGCCCGTGATGGCCGTGATTTCGTTGATGGCTGTCTCGATCAGCTTCTTGTCTTGCGTGGCGGCGCCAAGGCCCTGGTTGATTACGATCTTCTCCAGGCGGGGCACCTGCATCACAGATGAATAGTTGAACTCCTTTTGAAGCTCGGGCACTATTCTTTCCTTATAGTCTTTTCCAAGTGTTGTTGTGCTCATTACTTAATCTCCTCTCCTGATTTCTTTGAATAACGTACGCGTTTGCCCTCGTCGTTGAGCCTGCGGCCGATGCGGGTGGGCTTGCCCGACTTGGGATCCAGCACATTCAGATTGGAAATGTGGACGGGAGCCTCGATTTTCACGATTCCTCCTTGAGGATATTTAGCATTGGGCTTCATGCTCTTTGAGACTATGTTGACGCCCTCCACGAGTGCACGCTGCTTCTTTACCTGCACCTCGAGCACGCGACCCGTCTTACCTTTGTCGTCGCCGGCATTTACATAGACAGTGTCGCCCTTCTTTATATGGAATTTTGCCATGTGTAATTTCTCTTTTTTATCTTGACATTAAAGCACCTCGGGCGCGAGCGACACAATCTTCATGTTTGTGGCACGGAGCTCGCGGGCAACCGGGCCGAAAATACGGGTTCCGCGGATCTCACCAGCGTTGTTAAGCAACACACAGGCGTTGTCGTCGAAGCGGATGTAGCTGCCGTCTGCGCGGCGTATCTCCTTCTTCGTGCGGACAACCACTGCCTTCGAGACCGTACCCTTCTTCACGTCGGAAGAGGGAATCGTGCTCTTTACGGTCACGACTATGATGTCGCCTACCGATGCGTAGCGACGGCCTGTGCCGCCGAGCACATGTATACAGAGCGCTTCCTTGGCGCCGCTGTTATCAGCTACTGTAAGACGTGATTCGGTCTGTATCATAATTACTTAACTTTTTCAATGATTTCCACAAGTCTCCATCTCTTCGTCTTGCTCAGTGGGCGTGTCTCCATCAGGCGCACAGTGTCGCCGATCGAGCACTCATTGTTCTCATCATGAGCATGATACTTCTTTGTCTTGTTGACAAATTTTCCATAAATCGGGTGCTTCTCTTTCCACTTGATCTCGACCGTGATGGTCTTGTCGCACTTGTTGCTCGAAACTACCCCAATTCTTTCTTTTCTCAAATGACGTTTTTCTTCCATTTTTCTTAAATACTTTCCGGGATCAGTTGTTTTCTACTGGAGCCGCTGCCTTGGCGGCGAGCTCTTTCTGGCGCAACACGGTCTTCAAGCGTGCAATCTCCCGACGGTCCTTGGTGATCTTCGAGGGATTGTCGATGGGAGATATCGCGTGCGCTACTTTCAATTCACGATAAGCCTTCTCGCTGGCCTCGATGCGGGCCTGCAGCTCCTGAATGCTTAATTCCTTGATTTCTTCCTTTTTCATATTGGTTTTCTGTTATTGTGAAGCTCCTTTATGCTTCCGGGAAGTCTCCTCCCCGAAAGCATAACGGAATTTCTCGCGATTTATTGGAGTGAGTGGATTTTTTTATTCACTCTTTTTTCAGACGTTCTGGCTCGGATCGTAGTCGCGGCGAACGATAAACTTCGTGATGACCGGCAATTTCTGCGCGGCAAGGCGAAGTGCCTCCTTGGCTACGTCGAACGGTACGCCTTCCACCTCGATGAGGATGCGTCCCGGAGTCACGGGCGCAACAAACCCCTCGGGGTTACCTTTACCTTTACCCATGCGAACCTCGGCAGGCTTCTTCGTGATGGGCTTGTCGGGGAAGATGCGGATCCATATCTGACCCTGACGCTGCATGTAGCGCGTCACGGCGATACGGGCGGCCTCGATCTGGCGGCCTGTAATCCACTTCGATTCGAGGGTCTTGATGCCGAACGACCCGAAGGCAAGCTGGTTGCCTCTCTGGGCCTCACCTTTCATGCGGCCTTTTTGCGAACGGCGGTATCTGGTCTTCTTAGGTTGTAACATTGTCTGTCTGAATTATTAACGGTTGTTGTTTTTCTTGTTGCGGAAACCACCCTTGCGGCCGCCGCCCTGGGGACGTCCGCCCTGCTCCTTCTGCCCGATGGCATAAGCGGGAGTGAGCTCCTTCTTGCCGTAGATCTCTCCGCGGCAGATCCATACCTTGATACCGATAATGCCCACTTTCGTGAGAGCCTCTACGAGAGCGTAGTCGATGTCGGCACGCAGTGTGTGGAGCGGCGTACGGCCCTCCTTGAACATCTCGGAACGGGCCATCTCGGCGCCGTTAAGACGGCCGCTGACCTGCACCTTGATACCCTCGGCGCCCATGCGCATCGTGGAGGCTACTGCCATCTTCACGGCGCGGCGATAGGCCACCTTGTTCTCGATCTGGCGTGCGATGTTGGTGGCCACGATCTCTGCGTCAAGCTCAGGACGCTTGATCTCGTGGATGTTGATCTGCACGTCTTTGTCGGTCAGCTTCTTGAGCTCGTCCTTCAGGTCATCGACATCCTTGCCCCCCTTGCCGATGACCATGCCCGGACGGGAAGTGCAGATGGTGACGGTGACCATCTTGAGCGTACGCTCGATGATGATTTTCGAAACGCTTGCCTTGGCAAGACGAGTGCGGAGATACTTACGGATCATGCTGTCCTCCAGGAGGGTCTCGCCGTATTTCTTTCCGCCGTACCAGTTTGAGTCCCAACCGCGGATTACGCCCAGACGGTTGCTGATCGGATTAACTTTCTGTCCCATCTTTCAATCAAGCTTTTTCGTTATTAATTGTATCGACAAACAATGTCACGTGGTTCGAACGCTTGCGGATTCTGTAGCCGCGGCCCTGAGGAGCCGGGCGAAGGCGCTTGAGCATCGGAGCGCAGTCTACGAAGACTGTCTTGACCATTAGCTCTCCGGCCTCTGCCTTGCGGTCGTTTTTCTGCTCCCAGTTGGCGATGGCGCTGCGGAGCAGCTTCTCCACCTTCCGGGCTGCCTCCTTGTTGGAGAACTTCAGGATGCCGAGCGCCTTGAACGCTTCCTGCCCGCGGATCATGTCCACGACCAGACGCATCTTGCGAGGCGACGACGGCACATTATGCAGCTTGGCGAAGTATTCGCTCTTCCTTGCCTCTTTGATGGCATCGGCTGCTTTTCTTTTTCTTACACCCATTGTATATTATTAGCTTTTTTCTTTATTTTAAGACTGTTGTTGTTGTCGCGGTCTTCGGCTTATTTCTTCTTGTTGCCGGCGTGGCCGCGGAATGTGCGTGTCGGCGCGAACTCGCCAAGCTTATGGCCCACCATGTTCTCTGTGACGTAGACGGGGATAAACTTGTTGCCGTTGTGCACTGCGAAAGTGTGGCCCACGAAGTCGGGGGAGATCATCGACGCGCGGCTCCAGGTCTTGATGACGCTTTTCTTTCCGCTCTCGTCCATGGCTGCGACCTTCTTCTCAAGCTTCACACTGATGAACGGTCCTTTTTTTAGCGAACGACTCATAATTGTCTTCTTTTAATCAAATTTACTTTTTCCTTCTTTCAATGATATACTTCGAAGAGTGCTTCTTCGGCGAGCGTGTCTTCAAGCCCTTGGCATAAAGACCCGTACGCGAACGCGGATGGCCACCCGACTGACGACCCTCGCCGCCACCCATCGGGTGGTCAACAGGGTTCATCACGACGCCACGGTTGTGGGGGCGGCGTCCGAGCCAGCGGCTGCGGCCGGCCTTGCCGCTCTGCTCAAGGGCGTGGTCGGAGTTACCGACTACGCCGACGGTGGCGCGGCACGTGAGAAGCACTTTCCGGGTCTCTCCGGAAGGCAATTTGATTATCGCGTAGTCTCCCTCGCGGGATGTCAGCTGAGCGAACGTGCCGGCCGAGCGGGCCATGGAGGCTCCCTGTCCGGGACGAAGCTCTATACAATGGATTAGTGTACCTACTGGTATCTTGGCCAGCGGCAGGCTGTTGCCTACCTCGGGCGCGGCGTCTTCGCCGCTGACGACGGTCTGGCCCACCTGAAGCCCGTTGGGGGCGATCATGTATGCCTTCGAGCCGTCCTTATAGAAAAGCAGCGCTATGCGTGCGGAGCGGTTGGGATCGTATTCGATCGTCTTTACCACTGCCGGCACGCCGTCGTTGGTCCTTTTGAAATCAACGAGACGCAATTTTCTCTTGTGGCCGCCGCCACGGTAGCGGGTCGAAAGATGACCCGAGGAGTTGCGGCCGCCTGTGGAGCGCTTGCCCACAGTAAGAGACTTTTCTGGTGCGATTTTGGAGACCTTCTTTACGCTCACTCCACCCTCTGCGGGCTTTGAGAGGGCGATCTCATTGCGGAACACACCAATAATCTTGTGTCTTTGCCCGGGAGTCACGGGCTTGAATTTTCTTACTGCCATCGGTTTTAAATGTTGCTATAATAATCTATCTTCTGTCCTTCAGCGACCGTCACGTAGGCTTTCTTGAAAGATGCCCTCTGGCCTCTGATGAGCCCTCCCTTGGTGTAGCGCTGTTTGCGCTTCCCTGCGTAAAGGGCGGTGTTGACTTTCACGACGCGCACGTTGTAGAGCTTCTCTACGACGTCTTTGATCTGAAATTTGTTGGCGTCGGGAGACACAGCAAATGTGTAGCAATTCTGCTTCTCGCTGTAGGCGGTTGCCTTTTCCGTCACAAGTGGTTTTATCTGGATATCCATTTCTATATCTCCTTTCTTTAGAAGTTCTCGTTGATCAGCTCTACGCTTCCCTCGGTCATGAGGATGGCGTCGTTGTTGAGCAGGGTGTAGGTGTTCAGGTCGGCTGCCTGCTGCATAAGGGCGTTGGGCACGTTGCGCACGGAAAGAAGCACATTCTTGTCAAGGTCGTTCATGACCAGAAGGGTCTTCTTGTCGTCGAGCTTGAAGCTCTTGGCGATCTTCATCCATTCCTTGGTGCAGGGTTTCTCGAAGTTGAAGTTCTCCACTACGATGATTGTGCCGGCCTGTGCTTTCGTCGTGAGAGCGATCTTGCGGGCGAGGCGCTTCATCTTCTTGTTGAGCTTCGAGCGATAGTCGCGTGGCTTGGGGCCGAACACTGTGCCGCCGCCTCTGAGAAGCGGGGAGTTGATGTCGCCGCGACGTGCGCCGCCGCCGCCCTTCTGGCGTCCGAGCTTGCGCGTGGAGCCGGAGACTTCGCTGCGCTCCTTGCTCTTGTGCGTGCCCTGACGCTGGTTGCCGAGATACTGTTTTACGTCAAGATAGATTGTGTGGTCGGCGTTGCCTTCGCTAAGGTCGCGGGCGAATATCTCGTCGTTGAGGGTGACCTTGCGTCCTGTGTCTTCTCCTTTGATGTTGTAAACTGCTACTTCCATTATTTCTCGACTATGACGATTGAACCTTTGGCTCCGGGGATGGAACCCTTAATCACTAACAAATTGTGCTCCGGAAGCACCTTTATCACCTGGAGATTCTGTACAGTGACACGCTCGTTGCCCATCTGGCCGGCCATGCGCAATCCCTTGAATACTTTCGCGGGATAGGAGCAGGCGCCGATCGAACCGGGAGCGCGCAGACGGTTGTGCTGGCCGTGGGTCGACTGGCCTACGCCGCCGAAACCGTGACGCTTCACAACGCCCTGGAAACCTTTACCTTTGCTCGTGCCGACAACGTCGACGAAGCCTCCCTCCTGGAAGAGCTCCACCGTCAGCGTCGAGCCAAGCTCGGGCGTGGTCTCAAATGATTTGAACTCGGCCAAGTGACGCTTGGGAGTTACTCCGGCCTTGGCAAAGTGGCCGGCCTCGGGCTTAGTGGTGTGTTTCTCTTTCTTGTCGATGAAACCTACCTGGACTGCCTCGTAGCCGTCTTTGTCAACGGTCTTGATTTGAGTAACCACACAAGGACCTACTTCGATAACAGTGCACGGAACATTCTTTCCGTCGGCACTGAAAACGGATGTCATTCCGATTTTCTTTCCTAATAATCCTGGCATTTCTTACTATGGTTTATTTCTTGCCGGCCCATGTCGTCCGGCTTCTTGTTGTTGTTTTTGTTGGTTGGTTGGATTGCGGGGGCGTCTCCCGGAGGCGGCGCCCCCGCCTTGTTTCCTGTTCAGACTTTGATGCTTACGTCAACGCCGCTGGGGAGTTCGAGCTTCATCAGGGCGTCTACGGTCTTCGATGTCGAGCTGTAGATGTCGATCAGTCGCTGGAACGATGAGAGCTGAAATTGCTCGCGGCTCTTCTTGTTGACGAAGGTCGAGCGGTTGACGGTGAAGATGCGTTTGTGGGTGGGAAGGGGTATCGGTCCGCTGACCACAGCACCAGTCGACTTCACGGTCTTTACGATCTTCTCGGCTGACTTGTCTACGAGGTTGTGATCGTAAGATTTGAGTTTGATTCTGATTTTCTGATTCATATCTGAATTTTGCTATTATTATTTCAATAGATCGACTCTGCCCTGGCATTCGGTCAGCACGTTCTTGGCGATCGATGAGCTGACTTCTGCATAGTGGCTGAACGACATGGTGCTTGTTGCGCGGCCTGACGTGATCGTGCGGAGCGCCGTCACGTAGCCGAACATCTCTGCCAGCGGGGCCTTGGCCTTGACGATTCTCGCGCCGCTGCGGCTGGTCTCCATTCCCTCTACCTGGCCGCGACGCTTGTTGAGGTCGCCGATGACGTCGCCCATTGATTCCTCGGGGGTCACGACCTCTATCTTCATGATAGGCTCCATGAGCACGGGGCCGGCCTTCTCCGAGCCTTTCTTGAAGGCCTGGATGGCGCAGAGCTCGAATGAGAGCTGGTCGGAGTCCACGGGGTGGAAGCTGCCGTCGAGTAGGGTGACTTTCAGACGCTCCACGGGATAGCCGGCCAATACGCCGTTCTTCATGGCTGTCTGGAAGCCTTTCTGCACGCTCGGGATGTACTCCTTGGGAACGTTGCCGCCCTTTACCTCGTCGATAAACTGCAGGCTGCCCTCGAAGTCGTCGTCGGCGGGCTCTACGCGCACGATGATGTCGGCAAACTTACCGCGGCCGCCGGTCTGCTTCTTGAATACCTCGCGAAGTTCAACTGGCTTGGTGATGGCCTCTTTGTAGGTCACCTGCGGACGGCCCTGGTTGCACTCTACCTTGAATTCCCTGCGCAGACGGTCGATGATGATGTCGAGGTGAAGCTCGCCCATACCGCTGATGACGGTCTGGCCGGTCTCCTCGTTGGTCTCTACGCGGAAGGTCGGGTCCTCCTCGGCGAGTTTCTGAAGACCTACTCCGAGTTTGTCGAGGTCCTTCTGGGTCTTGGGCTCTACGGCGATGCCGATCACGGGATCGGGGAATTCCATGGCCTCAAGCACGATCGGATGGTTCTCGTCGCAAAGGGTGTCGCCCGTGCGGATATCCTTGAAGCCTACTCCGGCGCCGATGTCGCCGCAGCCGATCACCTCTTTCGGGTTCTGCTTGTTGGAGTGCATCTGGAAAAGGCGGGAGATTCTCTCCTTCTTGCCGCTGCGGCTGTTGAGCACGTAGCTGCCGCTCTGGATTTCGCCTGAGTAGACGCGGAAGAAGCAGAGACGGCCCACGTAGGGGTCGGTGGCGATCTTGAAGGCGAGGGCGCACATCGGTGCGTCGGGCTTCGGCTCGCGGCTCTCTATCTCGTCGGGATCGTCTACGGCGTGGCCTTCCACGGCGCCTGAGTCCTCGGGTGAGGGAAGATATGCGCAGACTGCGTCGAGAAGCGTCTGCACGCCTTTGTTCTTGAACGACGAACCGCAGATCATCGGGTTGACCTCCATGGCGAGCGTAGCCTTGCGGATGGCTGCCTTGATCTCCTCTACGGTGATTGTCGAGGGGTCGTCGAAATATTTCTCCATGAGAGTCTCGTCGAATTCAGCGAGGGTCTCGAGCATCTTGTCTCTCCATTCCTCAGCCTCCTCCACGAGGTTGGCGGGGATTTCGTCCACCTCATATTCGGCGCCCATGGTCTCGTCGTGCCAGAAGATGGCCTTCATCTGCACGAGGTCCACCACGCCTTTGAAAGTCTCCTCTGCTCCGATAGGAATCTGGATGGGGAGCGGCGTCGCGCCCAGCACTTCGCGCACCTGGCGCACCACCTCGAAGAAGTTGGCGCCCGAGCGGTCCATCTTGTTGACGTAGCCGATACGGGGAACGTTGTATTTGTCAGCCTGACGCCATACGGTCTCGCTCTGGGGCTCCACGCCGCCTACGGCGCAGAATGCGGCCACGGCTCCGTCGAGCACACGCAGCGAACGCTCCACCTCTACGGTGAAGTCCACGTGCCCCGGAGTGTCAATCAGGTTGATTTTATATTTATTGTTATTATAGTTCCAGAAAGTGGTGGTGGCGGCGGAGGTGATGGTGATGCCTCGCTCCTGCTCCTGCTCCATCCAGTCCATCGTGGCGGCTCCGTCGTGCACCTCGCCGATCTTGTGGGTCAAGCCGGTGTAGAAAAGGATGCGCTCCGATGTGGTGGTCTTGCCGGCATCGATGTGGGCCATGATGCCGATGTTTCTGGTCAATTTGAGGTCGTCTTGTTTAGCCATGACTTAAAATACCAATGTTAAAATCTGAAGTGTGCGAATGCGCGGTTGGCTTCGGCCATGCGGTGCATGTCTTCCTTCCTCTTGAAGGCGCCGCCCTGGTCGTTGAAGGCGTCTACGATCTCTGCGGCCAGCTTGTCGGCCATCGTCTTTCCGCCGCGCTTGCGTGCGTAGATGATGAGATTCTTCATTGATATCGACTCTTTGCGGTCGGCCCTGATCTCTGTGGGCACCTGGAAGGTGGCTCCGCCGACGCGGCGTGACTTCACCTCCACCTGGGGAGTTACGTTCTCGAGCGCCTTTTTCCATATCTCAAGCGCGCTCTTCTCCTCGTTCGGCAACTTGGCCTTCACGGTCTCGAGTGCCGTATAGAATATCGTGTATGCCGTGTTCTTCTTGCCGTCATACATTAGGTGGTTGACGAATTTTGTCACTCTGACATCGTGGAACACGGGATCGGGCAGTGTCACCCGTTTCTTCGGTTTTGCTTTTCTCATTGCTTTGTTGGTGATTTAATGTTTGCGGTTGTTTTGAATCTTCAACGCCGGCTCTCTTGCCGCCGTTTACTCAACCATCCGGCCTCTCCTTCCGCCGCCATGTCTCTCAGACCGGCCCGGAGATCCGGATTAAGCCGCCTCGAATCGGGCTTCCTTACTTCTTGGCTGCTTTAGGACGCTTTGCTCCATATTTCGAGCGACGCTGCGTGCGGCCCTGTACGCCGGCCGTGTCGAGCGTGCCGCGAACGATGTGATAACGTACGCCCGGAAGGTCCTTTACACGTCCTCCGCGCACCATCACGATCGAGTGCTCCTGTAGGTTGTGGCCCTCGCCCGGTATGTAGGAGTTTACCTCCTTGCCGTTTGTCAGACGCACACGCGCCACTTTACGCATAGCCGAGTTAGGCTTCTTGGGAGTCGTCGTGTAGACACGAACGCATACCCCGCGACGCTGCGGACATGAATCCAAGGCAGGCGATTTGCTCTTGTCCTTAAGAGCCACGCGTCCTTTTCTTACTAATTGCTGAATCGTTGGCATTCTTAGTCTCTAAAAAGTTTATATTGTTTATATCCTGTTTCTAATTTTTATCAATTCCCAAAGCTTCCCAATCCTTCGCAAGCATCAAGCCAAACGCCTGCAAACCAGCCATTTAGCACAAGCCTCCGATAAGGTCGCTCCAAAAACTCTGCAAAGTTAATAAAAATCAAGCTATTACGCAACAAAAAATTCCAAAAAAAAATCCAAAAAAAACCCGTCCAACATGGAGAGCACGACGTCCCCTGCCTGCGACAAACCGAGTCCAGCCGCCCGCAACTCTATCCTTTGAATCGCGAAGCGACCTCGTAGACTTTCTCGAAGATCCGCCTGTCCCCTTCCGTGACCGTCAGCCCCCTTCTCGACATGACACGCTCGGCGATCTCCACGAATTTCTTCATCGTGACGTTGCAGAATCCGCCTACGGCGCTCCCCTCGCTGAAGCTCGGCACGAATACCCTCGGAAATCCCGCCCCGTGTATGTTGACCCCTACGCCCAAGACCGTCGCCGTGTTGAGCATACAGTTGACCCCGATCTTCGTATGGTCGCCGATTATCGGGCCGCAAAACTGCAGGGCGGTGCGCATGAATGTGTGCGAATGATAGTTCCAGACCCTTATCTTTGAATAGTCGTTCTTGAGGTTGGAGGCGTTGACCCCGGCCCCGATGTTGCACCACTCCCCTACCACGGCGTTGCCCAGATAGCCGTCGTGGGCCTTGTTGCTAAACCCGAACATGACCGAATTGTCCACCTCTCCCCCTACCTTGCAATAGGGCCCGAAGGTGCAGCCGCCATAAATCTTGGCCCCCATCCGTATCTTGGCATTCGCGCAGAGGGCGAGCGGTCCGCGCACGGCCGCCCCCTCCATGATCTCGGCGTCGCGACCGATGTAGACAGGCCCCTTCGCGAGATTGATCGTCGCGCCCTGCACCTTCGCCCCCTCTTCGAGGAAAAGCATCTGCCGGCCGTCGCCGTCCGTGAAATCCCCGATCACGCGGTTCGAAGCGTCGAGCGGCTGCGACTCGCGTCCGGCCGTAAGCCTGAAAAAGTCGCGCTCAGTCCATTTAGCGTTGAGCAGGAATACGTCGAAAGGATACCTTATCAGATCGGGAAGCTCCTTCAGTTCGCGTCCTTCCCATCTCCCCTCCTCGAAATCGCGCCACGTTCCCCTGAAAGCCACGGGAGCGCCCGCGGCAAGCAAAGCCTCCCCCTCGCGGAGCGACATCACGTCGTCCACCGTAAACGGGTCCGGCATCAACGCTCCGGCTACGAACAGAGCGGCCTCGTCCGGATCAGCCACGTCGCCAAACTTCTCCCGGAGGTAATCCACGGGAAGATAACGGTAGACACCCGGCAGCGCATGCTGCCATTTCTCACGCACGGTGGTTATGCCGACGCGAAAATCAGCCACGGGACGGGTAAAACTAAGCGGGAGAAGATTCTCATGACTCTCGACAGAGTCAAAAAGATATACAATCGGGAGGTTTTCCATATGCATATATATATATAATAAGGAGGGGAATGATGAAACGAAATAAAATGCCCTAAGCAACTCCTATTGCGCAAAAGCACAAACAACATCCATTGCTCAAAAAAGCAAAAACTGTGCAAAAGTAGAAAAATTTACCATCCCAACAAATCAAAAAAAAGTTAAAAACTGCAAAAACCACCCGGTCCAACATGGAGAGCAGGACGTCCCCGGCCTGCGCCAACCGAGTCCGCGGCCACTAAAGCATCGCCGATACCTGCTTCTCCACCGCACTCCGTATAAACGAATTGATCGAAACCCCAGCCTGCTTGGCCAGCATTGCCACCTTACTGTGCGTCTCCGGCGAAATCCTCACATTCAAAACCCCCGAATAACTCCTCCGTGGCTCTATACCCTCAGCCTCGCAAAAAGCAAGGTAATCATCTACCGCACCATGGAAATCCTCACGAAGCTCCGCCACGGTGTTACCCTCATACGTAATCATCGTGTCATGCGGAAGAGCCATCACCTTTCCATAAAGGCAATCATCCTCCTCGCTAACCTCTATGCTACCCACGTAGCCCCTATAACTCATCGTATTCATATCAACTTATTATTTTTAAGGAAGTCCATCACCTGCTTCTTCACGTATGGTTTGACAATACTTCCCGGATGTGGTTTATGAGCTGCGTATGCGCTCTCCCCCTTCTTGAAAATTATCCTCGATCCGCTCGTCTTTCCCTTGTTGCCGACTTCATAACCAAAAACGGCAAACAAACGAACAAGCTCATTCCAGGAGAAATCACAAGGTTGCGACTTAAAACGCTCTACAAGCTTATCCTTCGTACCAATAACATTTATTTAAGCAACAAAGATAACCAAAATTTAGTTACAAAACAAAAAAAAAGAATCAATCCAATCCCTCAAACCAGTTCGTATGTTTGCAGCGTCAAACGTACGAAACTAAAAAACTTTCGCCATAGGCTAAAAGTTTTATAGT
>VSPO01000050.1 GCA_009775375.1 Muribaculaceae bacterium
AGGTTGGAACTTCCTTGCCTTTATCGTTATTTTCCTTAAAAAATTTCACAAATCAAATTAGTTTAGACAACTTCATTGTTATGATGAAATTACAACAAATTGAAGCCTTGCTTCTCCAAGAAATGGAAGAAGTCAGAGGAGGACTCGTTGGAACATGCGAGTGTGATTCGGGTGCAGGACAAGCTTCTGAATCAGGAGGCACCTGTTCTTGTAAAAAAGGCGCAGGTCAATTAATTTCGACCCCAGACACATATGAAAAGAACCCAAATTGCATCTGTCCAGGAGGCGGAGCCGGCCAATAATAAAGTCTATCAAAGGTATTGAACAGTATTAATTGTCCAATATCCTTTCCAATCTATTATACGATATATGTACGTAACGCTTTCAAGCGCCTATACAATTAGGAATGATTGCAAAATCAGGACATTCTAAATTTTTCCCAGATCCAAGATGTCCACTTGCCGAAAAATGTGATTTTATTCTATAAACATGATCAAATAACTACATTATGACTCGAATATTATTGCTGATGTTAATTGTCATGTCATCCATTGATGGATATTCCCACAAAATTTTTTTTAAAGATATTGATAATGTTATAATATCTGGCGTTCATTGCACTGGCTTTTCAGCAGATATGGATTCAATAGGACATTGGATTTCCAATGATGATGGCGCTGTGAATATTAATTTGGCAAATGTAAGCGTTTTACATTCATCTCATCCTGATTTTAAAGATCGTCTTATATATTTATCCCAGTTACATAATGACACTGTAATTTTGTCTCTATCAACTATTTTGAAGGAGATTGTAGTAACTCCGAATGATATTCAAGATTTTTCGACTCATACTTCTTACCGAATATCTTATAAAGATATGGAACGATACTCCAATGTATTGCAATCTCTAAATGTAATCCCCAATTTAACTGTATTACAAAATGGTGGAATCTTTTTTGAAGGCGACCAAAATATTAAAGTATTGATTGATGGGGTCGAAGCTACATTGCCAGACATTCAAACTTTATCGAAAGAAGATGTAGCAAAAGTCAATGTATATGAAACTCCTCCTTTAAGATTTTTAACACAAGGAATCGATGCCGTAATTGATATTAGATTAAAATCTGAGATTTATGGAGGTAATGGAGCATTGGAATTAAGCCAGGCATTCCAATCTTTAAAAGGAATAAACTCCGCAGCTTTATATTACAACTATAAGCAATCCCGGTTTTCATTGCTATATAGCAATGAAAATCGGCACTATAAAAAGTTTTGTCAATCGGAAATTCTTAATTATGATTTTGATGGACAGGAGTATAAAAAAATAAAGCAAGGTCTAAATTCGAAGAAGCACTTCGATGACAATGATATTAAGTTATCTTATCAAATTAATAAGCCTAATAACTTTTTATATAATGTTAAAGCTGGAATAGCCTTAAATAGGAATGGTTATAATGCGAATCAGAAAGTATTTGTGCTTGATGATGCCTTTCTTGCAAATAACTATTTTCATTCAGGTTACACTCGATATAATATTGGTAATTATATCGAGAAACAATTAAAAGATGGAAGTTCAATTTTAGGTAATATGAATTACCAACACTATTCAACTGATTATAGTTCGCGTTATAGTGAAAATGGAAAGAACTTAGAAGCATTACAGAACTCCCATTCACAATACTCTACAATATTGGATGCTATTTTCTCAGAGATTCAGTATCAATTGCCGAAATCAGCATTAGGGTATTTTTCCTTTTCTGCCTATGATACTTATAAGCATAGTAAATACAACAATACGACGACTTCCTTTTTTCAAGAAACAAACATAGCAGGCGTTTCCGCTCAATGGATGGGATGGATACGAGCATTTCGATGGTATCTTACAATGGGCGTTGACTGGTTTAAGACTGCATCTACTGTCTTAGAAAAAGCCAACAATCTGATAATCCCGGCTCCTATGATAAATATTAACTGGAGACCTAATTCGATGATTCAAATTTCAGCAGATTACTCATATTCGGGGGGCGTCCCATCTATTGCTCAATTAAGTGAAACAAATCAATGGCTTGACACTAAATTAGTGTATCACGGCAATTCTTCACTTAAGCCATATAAAACGCATTCTGTCGGAATTCGTTTTGTCTATAATCAAAAAATAATCAATTTGGCAATACGCGGATCATTCGCATCATCTCCAAATATGATTTGTGATATGTATACGCTGAAAGATGATTATATGCTCCAGACATTGGTTAACTTAGATACATACCGTCTATGGAATTCACAATTTGACCTGACAATAAGGCCATTAGGGAATAATACACTAACATTTTGGAACCGTGTAATTTTATCTGACGTAGAAGGAAAAAATAGTCAATATTCATGGGATGGATACAGATTCCAATGGATGTCTGATCTTTCATTGAATCTCAAACACTGGACAGTAGATCTATTCTACCAATATCCTGGCAAAATAGTAGAGGGTCAATTAGAACGACCACGTGCGCAATGCTGGTCTGCGACTGTGTTATATAGGCCGAATTCAAATTTGTCGTTAGGGGTTGAATGGTTCATGCCTTTTGGCAAAAACTTTAAAGAAAGTGAGCATACCGTAAACGCTGCTCCTGTGTATGCAGATTCAGAATACACTATAAAGGATCGAGTAAATATGTTGTCCTTAAAACTCTCTTATAATTTTAGTTTTGGTCGCAATAGAAACCGTGTGCAACCTCAATTCGATAATTTTGATAATGATTCAGGGATTTTGCATAAGTAAGTGTCGAGATTATTCCTATACATGGATTTCCAATATTAGGGTAGAATTTCGATTTGAGATGATGGCTTTTCTTCATAGCTGAATCAAGGGTTGAAATCCCACACTCAGATTGGATAAGGCAAGTATAGGAATAATCTGAACACTTACTTAAGAAATAGAAGTTGTTTTAGAGTGAGTTCGAATTTAACTCGGCTTAAGGCTGAAAGTATTTTTTTTGAGTTGTTTTCGTAAGTTAAAGAGGGAGAATAGCGGGCTATGCGACCGAAGAGGCTTGGCGGGAATAACCAAAAAAAGGCCTCAGAATTAAGAGGTTGTTTAAAAACGATTGTTAACAGAAGTGAGTTTTCGGAGGGTAATGACGACAGCGGCAACCATAAGCATTTCATTGGCTGATTCTGTCGTTTCCTCATAATTTCGACATAGCCTTCTGAAGTTTTCAAGCCATGCGAAAGTTCTCTCCACTACCCATCTTTTCTTAGCCGGGACAAACTGACCGGAATAATTTGAATGTGTGATTTCCACGTCAATCTCAAAATCATGTTTGGCCATCTCAATGAAATTACCGTGATAGCCTCGGTCGGCATATATGCGCTTTATCCATGGGAAGGCAACGACAAGCATTGCCAGAAGGGCGTATGCGGATTTGGAATCATGGATATTTGCAGGAGTTGTAGAAGCCTCCAGAATATCTCCGTCCTTATCAGTTATTATATTGCGCTTCACTCCTTTAACTTTCTTGTTGCCGTCTATTCCCTTTTGGGAACGCGGCAAACCCGAACGGGAGCTTTCGCTGTCAATGGCACCAATCGTGGGTTGCGGAGACTCGCCTCTCCGAAGTCTTACCGCCTCCACAAGACTGTCCTCAAGCTCGGCAAATGTGTCCATCGCTCCCCAACGTCTGAAATAGTAGTACACTGTCTGTCACTTGGGGTATTCTTTGGGCAACAGTCGCCACTGGCAGCCGCTGACATCTATGAAGATGATGGCATCAAGTATGAGAAAAAAATCATATTTGCTGCGCTAATTATCCATGAGAATTGTTCCTCTTATATACTCCTTTTGAGCATCAGTCAAATCTGTCAGATACATAATTCTTTGGTTTTGTTTCGTTTTATTCATTTACTTAAACAATCATCAAAGCATAAATGTCTGAAATCTCGACTGATGCTTATTTTTTATTCACATTTGTTTTTAAACAAGCTCTAAGTCGAAACATCCAACAATCTCAAAATGCTTTAATTAAACCAATAATTTGTGTTAAATTCAACCCCACTCTAAATTATTTTTTTTCAAGATTCCTACCGATTCCGAACAAATTTTGAATCGCGAAGAGTGAATTTAGTAATCGCAAGAAAATAAGTTGATGAAAAATTCATGAAGAATTTTCACTGGCTGAAGTATTGTATTGTTTTTCTTGGAAGATTTTGAAAAGAGCGATTTTTTTCGTAATTTTGCTACAAAATAGGGCGCATTGGTGTCTTGTTTTATTTAGTTTTGCAAAACAATTGATTCAGAAATAGATATGGCAGAAGAAATAGAAATGCAGGAAGAAATGCAAAAGGAATATGGCGCCGACAACATCCAGGTGCTCGAAGGGCTGGAAGCGGTCAGGAAACGCCCGGCGATGTATATCGGCGATATTTCCGGTAGAGGCCTGCATCATCTTGTATATGAGGTGGTAGACAATTCAATCGACGAGGCGCTCGCGGGATTCGCCACTCATATAGAGGTCACTATTCTCGAAGACAATTCAATAAAGGTAGTCGACAACGGGCGAGGTATCCCCGTAGGAATGCATGAGAAGATGCACAAACCGGCTCTGGAAGTTGTGCTGACCGTGCTTCATGCCGGTGGTAAGTTCGATAAGGGCTCGTATAAGGTCTCCGGAGGTCTCCATGGCGTCGGCGTAAGCTGCGTTAACGCCCTTTCAGACTATCTCCGCGCCGAAATCCACCGCGACGGCAAGATTCATATGCAGGAGTATTCGCTTGGAAAACCGACGTGTGAGCTCAAAGTAGTCGGCGAGACCGACCACACCGGCACGACTATCATCTTCCATCCCGACGCAACGATCTTCACGGAGACAGTCTACGACTACGAGACCCTCGCAAACCGTCTGCGCGACCTCGCCTACCTCAACGCCGGCATCACGCTGACGCTGACCGACATGCGCGAACTCAACGAGGAGGGGCAGCCGAGAAAAGACGTCTTCCACAGCGACGAGGGCCTGAAGCAATTCGTGCGCTATCTCGACCAGGGGAAAGAGCCTCTCATCGACGACATAATCCATCTTAACACCACCAAAGGCGGTGTGCCCGTGGAGGTGGCAATGACCTACAACACGTCGTTCTCTGAAAATATCTTCTCCTACGTCAACAATATCAATACAATCGAGGGCGGCACTCACCTGACGGGATTCCGTCGCGGCCTTACCATGACCCTTAAGAAATATGCCGACGACAACCATCTTCTCGACAAGCTCAAGATCGAACTATCCAAGGAGGATTTCCGCGACGGCCTGACCGCCGTGGTCTCCGTAAAGGTGGCCGAACCTCAGTTTGAGGGACAGACCAAGACCAAACTCGGCAACAACGATGTCGGTGGAGTTGTGCAGACAGCCATCAGCGAAGCCCTGCGCTATTATCTTGAGGAGCATCCCAAGCAGGCCCGCGCCATCGTCGATAAAGTGATGCTCGCTGCCCAGGCCCGTCATGCCGCCTACAGCGCGAGGATGAAAGTGCAGCGTAAGTCTCCGCTTTCCGGTGCCGGACTCCCCGGCAAGCTCGCCGACTGCAAGAGCCGCGACGCCGCAGAGTGCGAACTCTTCCTCGTCGAGGGTGACTCCGCAGGCGGAAGCGCTAAGCAGGGGCGTAATCCCAACTTCCAGGCAATTCTGCCTCTTCGCGGTAAAATCCTGAACGTGGAGAAGGCTCTCGATCATAAGGTGTTTGAAAGTGAGGAGATTGTCAATATGTTTAAGGCTCTCGGCGTCACTATCGGCACTGAGGAGGATTCCAAGGAGCCCAACATGACGAAGCTCCGCTATCATAAGATCATCATCATGACCGATGCCGATGTCGACGGCGCCCACATCGCTACGCTTCTGATGACCTTCTTCTATCGCCGCATTCGTCCGATCATCGACAACGGCTATCTCTACATCGCCACCCCGCCGCTCTACAAGTGCAGCACGAAGGGGAAGACAAAGACCCAGGAATATGCCTGGGACGAGCAGCAGGTGCAGCGGTTTGTCGATACGTATTGCGACGGCAACCGCGAGCGTATGGTGCTCCAGCGCTACAAAGGTCTTGGTGAGATGAACCCCGAGCAGCTTTGGGAAACCACTATGGACCCCGAGAACCGTATGCTCAAGCAGGTGAACCTCGTCAACGCCGCAGAGGCCGACCGCACTTTCTCCGTGCTTATGGGTGAGGAGGTTGGCCCGCGCCGCGAGTTTATCGAGACTCACGCCACGTATGCCAACATCGACGCCTGACGCGAAGTGATGAAGACGATATTCATAGTTATAGGTGGCCTGGCCGACGTGCCCGATCCGGAGCGCGACGGCCAGACTCCGCTTATGGCGGCCTCAACACCCTCGCTCGACGCCTTGGCGAAGTGCGGATGCTGCGGGTCGATAGAGGCTGTTGACGCTTCCGTGCCTTTGTCGCCCTCCACGGGTGTGCTCTCGCTGTTGGGCTATGATTTCCAGAGGGGGGTGGTGCCTTCCTCCGTGCTTAAGAGATTGGGGTCGCAGCAGGATTTCCCTTATTCGGAGCTGCGACTGTTTGTCGTGCCGAAGTTTTCCGGCCACGGGGTCGTGATTTCCGATTCAGCGGAGGTCAGGGGTGCGGCCGTCATGGGGATGATGAAGCCTGTCTTTCCGATGGGAGAGGGTGTTGTGTGCTCCAAGGAGCATAGTTGCGGGTCGCTGGTCGACAAGGCTGCCCTGACGATCCGTGCGATAGAGATTTTCGATTTTGTGCTTGTCTATGTGGGCGAACCGGAGGCCATGGCCCTTGCCGGTGACCCCGACGGCAAAGTCGAAGCGATAGAGAAGATCGACCGGGAGCTGATAACTCCCGTGGCCGACTACGTATGGAACGCCAAGATGCAGATGAATCTGGTGGTTACAGGGGATTACGTAACGTCGTGGCAAGACCGCAGGCGACTTCACGGAGAGGTGCCTGCAGTGGTCTATTTCAACGACGACCTCCCGTATGACCTCAACCGATTTGACGAAGAATCCGTAAAAGAGGGACCGCTCAACGCCCCGTTGCCCGGCGACCTCATCCGCCTCCTCATCTCCTTCGAGCCCCTCCCCGAAGAAGAACGCTAAACTAGATTATTCAGCCGTCTACCTTTGTTAAAGTAATTGAAATGAGACAAGCTGTTATAATAGTTGGTCATAAATTAGATTCATATAAGTAAGTGTTCAGATTATTCCTATACATGGATTGCCAATATGAGGGACGGGATTTCGACTTGGGATGATGGCGTGATGGGGTTCCATCATAACTGAATCACGGGTTGAAATCCAGCGCTCAGATTGGATAAGACATGTATAGGAATAATCTGAACACTTACTTATAATTAAATTCCATAATTTGCTATCAAAATCATTTTCTGAATATGGTGATGTTTATCTGATTTTAAATCATGAAGGAGCAAATTCGGTATTATGGTTGAATCAGTATATCATTTGCCTTTCTTTTTCCTTATGCCGCGCTCCGAGGCGTTATTGTCGGGAGGTATTGCGGGATCCCGCAGGAAGTTGAAGATATAGTCACGGCATTTTAGCAGACCGTTGCGGAAGGTGGTGAACTTCTCGTTAAGCTTCGACAGGCTTTCATCAATAAGTCTGTCCAGACGTTCAAGCCACGGTTTAGGGTCTATTGATTCGGCGGGTATTTGATTGCGCTCGTGTATGGCTTCCTGTAAAAGGCTTTCCACTGACTTTGACCACTCCTGTTCCTTGTCAAGTTCATTGAGGTACTGGCATTCGCGAAGCAGATGGGCCAGACAGACCTGATGGTTCAGGAAATGGAGGGCGAAGTATGCGCTTAATTTTTCAAAACAAAACAAAATTTTTTCAAATCGGAACAAAAATGCTCAAATCAGAACAGTCTGACATCAATCTCAAAAGAAAAAGGCTGACTCACGTCAGCCCTGTTTCCTTCAATTAAAACAACAATAACAACTCTTTTCAGAACGCTTATAGCAGTATATCTTTTTTATCTTCGTTGGAAGATTTTCACTAACCTTTCTTTTCTTGGAGAGGAGCTTTTCAGCTGCCTTTCGATATTATAACAAGGGCATGTCGCCGATGGTTCGATGAGGGATGAAAATTTTTTTCATCCCATCATGTCGCGATAAATCTCCAATGCTGACTCTATCTCTTTGCCATCAGGAACACAGTCGATTAGGGGAGTGCCCACCGTCGTCAGCAACGTGAAATTCGGATGACCTGCGGATGCGTTTTTCTTGTCGTGGGCCATAAGGGATATGAGCTTTGGAATATCCTCACACGTCATCTTCACCCTCGGATACTGCGCTTTCAAAATCGTGGACACATATCTATGAAGCTCATCCGACGGGAATCCCTTCAACATATGGCTCAAAATCAGTTCCACCAACATACCGTGGGCCACGGCCTCTCCGTGCGTCAAGGATTGATGGCGTTCGATGGCAAGGCTCTCGAAGGCATGTCCGGCGGTGTGCCCGAAGTTCAGGATCTTGCGAAGCCCTTTTTCCGTCGGATCTTGAGCCACGACCTCCTCCTTTATCTCCACGCAACGTTTCATGGCCTTTTCAAGCCGAGCCGTGTCGGCTATGACCTCATCCATATGCAGCAGCTCGGAATACAATCCGGCGTCGGCGATGAATCCCGTCTTCAGCATCTCCGCATAGCCCGAAGCGATTTCTCGCCGCGACAGGGAGCTGAGCGGAAGGGCGGTGATGATCACGTCGGAAGGCTGGTGGAAAGCCCCGATCTCATTCTTAAGCCCGTTGAAATTGATGGCTGTTTTTCCCCCCGTAGCCGCGTCCACGGCTCCAAGAAGCGTCGTCGGAACATTGATGCAACGTATCCCCCGCTTGAACGTGGCGGCTGCAAAACCGCCTATATCCGTGACGAGTCCGCCCCCTATGTTGACCACGATGCTTTTGCGTGTGGCTTCGGTCTCCTCCAGCGCATTCCAGATCTTTATGGCGGAATTGATATCCTTGTTGTCTTCCCCGGGTTCGATCACCACCGTGTTGGCCTTCGCGAGCGAGCGACACCCTGCAAGAAGCGGCATGATGAGGCGGCTGACGTTGGAGTCGGTGACGACAGTGACCGTGGCGGGGTTGAGGGCTTCGACAGCCTCGTCAATCCGTTTGCAAAGCTCCGCCGTGGCTGATTCCTGAGGCTCGCTTCCTGCTTGGGAGTATTCCCGCTCCAGCCAATCGGCGAAATGGTCCATCGAGGGGAAAATCATGTCGGCTCCCTCTTTGGAAAATTCCTCCATAGGTATCGGCCCGGTCATGACTGCCACCGTGAAACATCCGGCAGCTTTCCCCGCCCTGACTCCCAAGGGAGCGTTCTCCACGACGATGGCATCAGATGGTGCTACTCCGGCTTTCATCACCCCCTTAAGGTATGGCTCGGGATCGGGCTTGCCGTGAACTACGTCGAGTGCCGTCACCCGCTTATCCATCGGGAAGGCCCCGGGATAATCCTTGTCGAGATTCCCTATGAGTGAACTTTGGGCGCTCCCTGTCACGAGCACACGCGGTATGCGGGCCTTCTCGAAGGCCCGCAGCATCCTGTCGGCTCCGGGCATTGGTTTCTTTTTTCCCATCTCCACGAAGAGCTCGGCCTTGCGGGCATAGAGATTGTGCTTTTCGTCGGGAGTTGCGTCTCGGTGAAGCTCCCGGCGGAAGATAAGGTTGATGGTGGCCGGCCCGGTCATCCCCTCGTAGAGATAGAATTCCTCGGGAGTGGTCTTTATCCCCTGTTCGGTCATCATCTGATGCCATGCCCGGGCATGGTATGGCATGGAATCGTATAAGACGCCGTCCATATCAATAAGGGCGGCGCGGATATCTTTCAGTGTTCTCATGTCTATTCAACGCGAGTTTTTGCATCATATTTCGCGGCGAGGGCCACAAATTCAAGCCAGCCGTGTTTCAATCGCTGCATGATGTTGACTTCCACGTCATCCTTAAGGTTGGAGGCGATTTCCCTTTCCCGTCCATCCTTCAACTCTTTCCCTCCGAAGCGGAGGAAGGGGTGTCGCCAGTCGCCGACGAGATTAATTCCAAACGGGAGATGGAAGGGGGAGTGCATCAGCCCGGCGTGGTAATAGATCTCTCCCTGAAGGTTGTTGACCCCTGCGAGCATCACTCGGTAGGGACCGGCGGAGAGTGTGAACGGCATAACCCTCAGCATGTTGTCGAGAAATTGGGCATGGATGTCGAGGCCGTCGATTTTCAATGGCGAGTCGCCTCGGATAAGCATAAGGTGGGATATGTGTCTGATCTTGTCGTCGGTTCTGTCGAACTCAAGCCCCGTCCCTTTCACGTCTGCTCGGGCCTGCATGGAGGGGGCATTGACAAACATGTCGGGGAACATCTTAAAGCTTCCCTTTGCGTTGGCCGACAGCGTGCCGTGGAGCGACTGCAATTGCGGGGCGTCCTTTGTCAATGACGGGAAAGCGTGTAGAAAACCGGAGAAGTCGAAACGGCCTACGTCAAGGTCGAGAATCATGGAAATGTCGGAAAGGTCGGTCGTGGAGTAGGTCCAGTCGAGCTTGGCGTCGGCGTATGGAGCGGATATCGAGAGATCGCCTATACGGGCTTTCCCGTCGTGCATCGAAAGGGTAGTAGAGAGCTTTGAAAATGAATATTGCATATATTCCGCCCTGTTGCTGCTCAAATTCATGCGTGCGGAGATGTTGCGGGGGATGGCGATGCAAAGGGAGTCGGCTTTGGCGGTCTTTTCCAGAGATTCGACTTTGAAATCCGGAGCTATGTCTGTCAAAGCGTATTGTCCGTCGTAGTAGGCTCCGCAAAGACGGTTGATGTCGATATTGTCGAAGACGGCCGTCACTTCTGCTTTCAATTCCGACGACTTCGGAGCTATGGCAAAACTTCTCAGCTCGGAGATTGCCCCTTTCAGTCGGCCTTTCATGCCATCGATTGAAAAATCGATGTTGCTGATGTCGATGTAATCGGGGGTGGCGGAAAGATGGATTCTGGAGAAGCGGTTGTCTGTGGGGTATCCCTTTGCCCGGAATTTGCCTGAGTCGGCCGATATGTCGGCTGAAAAGTCGGCAAAAGTCAGAAAGTCGGCAAGGGCGTTAGGGAGAGATGGGGCAAGATATAGAGGAGAGTGGTCCGCTTCGTTGCAGATTATAGAGTCGTCCGAGGAGGAATATGTCATGGAAGCTTGGCTTGCTGTAAATGGCTGGGTTCTTTGGCTTGCTGATAATTTGGAGACAAGGTTGTTGACGGAAAATGATTGGGATCTGTTTGCGGATTCTATCCTGTCAGCTTGCAATCTCACTCTGGCCGATGCTTTTCCTCCGCCGGAAGGGTTTCCTGCGAGAGCGTAGCCGATTCTAAGCCCTTTGGCATATAGCCGGGAAGAATCCTTTGCCGATGTCTTGATTTTGGAAGAGGCAAGATTCCCCTTCGCTGTCAGTGACAGGATAGAGAAGCCGCCGTCTGTGGATAGACGGCATTTGAGGTCAGTCTTTCCAGTCATCTCTCCGTCGATCCTGGGAATACTTTTCGTCGCGGGGAGCAACCCTGCAATTGCAGGGAGATTGATTGAGAAGTCGGCGAGGGCCGACACTTCGGGTTCCCCGGAGAGAAGATCGCCGATATCAGCATTGAGGAGGAGCGACGATTTCTCCGCTGTAGAAAATTGCAACTCTGAGATTTTCAAGGATGAAGCTTCCGGATTGTCGGGTGTTAACCGCAATGACAGGTCGGCACGCAGACTGTCCACGGAGATTTGCCGTTTCTTGTCAAGCGGTATATTGAAAGATGCCCCTGCCACTTTCAGCCTCACCGACAGGTCGGGCAATGACGTTGTCTTCAAAGGATAGGGGGATTCAAGGGCAATGGTAAGGTCCACCGGGAGCAGTGCGCCCGCGGCTATGATTCCCGCCACGGGTGCTGGTATGTAGGCCGCTATCTCCTTGGGAACGTATTGCAGGAGTTTGATGATGTCGGAAGAGACAATATCAATGGAGAGAGAGTCGATGATAGTGTTTCCTTTCTTTCCGCTAATGAAAAAGGAGGTTGAGGTGTTAAGGCCTCCGATGTTTGCGTAGAAATCGTTGGCGCTTATTTTGCTCGGATTGGTCAGGGCTGATATTTCCCCGTCTATAGAGAGTGGCATAGGTTTTGGAAGACTGATTCCGGCATGACCGGCCTCCAGCAATGTCCCTTCCAATTGTATTCCGAAGATGCCTGACATATTTACGGGAGGCTTTATCAAAGCTTTCCCGACGTTCAGTTTTGCGGAGGAGAGAATGGGAAGGGAATGGAAAGAGACGAGCAGGCCGCCATTGATTCTGACCGGGGCAATCAGTATGCGCCGGGATTTTTTCGATGTCTCCGATTTCGGGAGTATGGAGAAATTTCCGACCGTGTCGTTGGCGACGACTATGTTGACGACAGGGCGGGAAATGACGATTCCGGATAGGTCGATATCTCCCGAAATGGCTTTGCGGATGTTGATGGAGGCTTCGAAGGGGCCGCAGGAGAAAAGCGAATCCGCTCCGGCAGGGAGCTTTGCCGTCAAGGAGTCGGGAAGATTGAGCAGGGCATTGGAGACTATCGACAGCGATTCTCCGGAGATGGAAATATTGGGGAAGGATGACCAGAATGTATAGTCGGCGTCCGATACGCTTACTTTGGCATTCAGGTATTTCCCCGCGTTTTGGTTGATGAGAGCGGTCAGTCGCGTAGGGGTGAGCCATATGGTGGCTCCGATGGCAATGATCAGGGCCAGCGCGAAGATGGAGGCTATGGATATTCCCAGAATCTTAAGGGATTTCAGACATATGTTTTTCATAGAGGAAGCGTTTTGTTTTACGATAGGAGAAACCCATGACCGTTGATCCTACGACATTAAAACAACAGCCTGCCGTAAAGGTTAGCGCGCTTTCCTCAAAATAATTTCAGAAAAAAAGCGACCGCGGTGAGTCATCTCCTGTGGTCGCTTGGTTCATTCAGTTTGAAAAGATGGGTTTGCCAATCGGCTCTGTTTTTCAGCTGTCAGCCGATTGCTTCGAATAGCTTCACGGCGTCGACGTAGGCGGCGATGCCGTCGGCTACGGCCTTTGCATCGCGCATTGCGTGCACCACCGTGGCCGGGCGGTTCGTAACGTCGCCGCCGGCAAACACCCCTTTACGAGTCGTCATGCCGTAGGGGTTCTCGCGGGTCAGCACGTAGCCTTTCTCGTCCACCTCAATCCCTTCCGTGGTGGAGACGATTCTCGATGCGGGAACGCTGCCTACCGCCTGGATTACGAAATCCGCCGGAGCGTTGACCTGTCCTTCCGGTGTCTGTATGTCGACGCTTTCGAGCCTCCAGTCGTCTTTGCCGTGTATCCCGACGATCGATGAATTCCAAAGAAATTTCACCCCTTCGCAGACTGCGTCGTCGTATTCCGCACGGAGGGCCGACATCTTGGTGATGTCATGATGGTAGACCACAGTCACCTCCTTGGCTCCCATGCGCAGGGCTGTGCGTGCTGCGTCCATGGCGGTGTTGCCGCAGCCTATGACGTAGACCCTGTCGCCCTCGCCGACGATTACCTCATCGCGGCTCATCAGGCCGTTTTCATAGAGGCTGACCCTGCGCAGGAAGCGGATTGCCTGGCGCACGCCGTGATGGTCGATGCCGGGGATTGGCAACCTCCGGGGCACTCCCGTGCCGGTTCCCATGAAGATAGCGTCAAATCCACGGGCGAAAAGGTCGTCGACCGTGATGCCCTCTCCAATGGTGCTGTTGAGATGGATGGGCACCCCGAGATTCTCGATTTTCTTTATCTCCCGACGCACCACCTCTTTCGGCAGGCGGTATTCCGGTATGCCGAACATTAGCACGCCTCCCGGCTCAGGCTCCATTTCGAAAATCTCCACGGAGAAACCGCGTCGGGAAAGATCGCCGGCAATGGTCAGTCCGGCTGGTCCGCTTCCGATGACGGCCACGCGTCCGCGTGATTTTTCCGGAATGGTCTCGTGGCTCAATCCGGCGTTGGAGTCAAAATCCGCCACAAATCGTTCCAACTTTCCTATGTGGATGCCCTTCCCGGCTTTTGTCAGCACACAATGTCCCTCGCATTGCTTCTCATGGGCGCATACGCGGCCGCAGACGGCTGGGAGGTTGCTCTTGCTGTTGATTATGTGCATGGCGTTGCCGAAATTGCCTTTGGCCAGCTCGCCTATCCAGTCGGGCATCTCATTGCCGATCGGACAACCCTTCTTGCAGCTTGGCACTTTGCATTTCAGACATCGCTGTGCCTCCCTGATCGCTTCCGGCAGGGAATAATTCTCGTCGATTTCGTTAATACAATTTTCCATTTCTCAGAGTATGTTTCTGTCTTATTAACGAAATTTAGTTGTGTTTCATGCATCCGCAATCAAGATTGCTCCAATCTGAACCCTAAAAGACCTAAAAAGACACCTTGCATTGAAAAAATCAGCTCTTTCTGCCCGGCAGAATAAAAATTATTACTCTCCATATGCAGTATCAGCGGATTTTCCGTATCTTATAAGAGTGGACCATAATATTGAGATAGACAATAGGAGCCTCGTGGAGGAGTGCAGGAAGGGCGACAGGGTGGCGCTCAACCTTTTCTATACCCGTTTCGCGCCACGCATGCTCCGGCTGATCCATCGTTATGTGGAGGAGGAGAGGAATGCGGAAGACATTCTGCATGATGGATTTATCGTGGCCTTTACCCGCCTCGGTTCGCTCAAGAATTTCGATCGCGTTGATTATTGGCTTGCCTCAATCATGAAAAACCTGTCGCTGCAGTTTCTGCATAACCAGGACGTGGCGATAATGCTTCATGAAATTCCCGACGTGGAGGATTCCTCTGAAATCCACGACGTATTGGATCTTGATGTGCTTGAATCCCTCATTAAGAAGCTTCCCAAGGGCTATCAGAAAGTGTTCCGGCTCGCCGTGCTTGAAAATAAGTCACACAAGGAGATTTCGAAGATACTCGGAATTGCCCCCAACTCGTCGTCATCTCAGTTGTTTCATGCGAAGGTGATGATGCGCAAGCTGATTGCTGAATACCGCCTTCAGGCCGGTGCGTTGTCTCTTTTGCTTGTCGCCGTGTCGATAGGATTGCAGTTCCTGCGGAATCCCGAAGCACGATTGGATAATCTTTCCGAGGAGATGCGGGCCGTTTCTCCATCCATCGATTCCGGCTCTTCGAAGTCAACTTCGGAGTCAACTTCGGAGTCAACCCTGAAGCAATCGTCGACTGTGGCTTCGATACCTTCGGTTACTGCTGTTCGTAATAATAAACTGAAATCGTCAGCCAGGCTTGCCTTGGCGGCTAAGGCAGATTCCATTGCTGTGCTTCCTGAAAAATCAATATCCTCGGGATTTGTTGTAGCCGACTCCTTGGCGGATTCGGTCGAATCCTCAACGCAGATTGCGCGTCAAGATTCAAATGACCATAACCGGAAGGATAATCCGCAAGATTCCTCTTTCCTGACCCCCGACGAAATCTATTATGCGAGAGTGGAGTCATATATGGCCTCCCGAAGCCGAAAGACGGGGTGGTCGTTTGGAGCCGGTGTCAATCCGGGGTTGGTGAATTTCGACATAGATATGTATGGCGATTCCGACATAGCACAGTTGCAGCCACCTTTTAATGACCCGGAGCCGGATGATGATCCCGACCATAAGCCCGATGAGCAATTGGCTGGCGGCGTCATGCCACGGACAAGAGCAGAGTATGCCAATCAATATCAAGACTATGGCACGACCTCCCATCATAACTACATGCCGATCTCTTTCTCGCTGACCGCAAGGAAAGCGTTGTCTAAAAGAATAGGAGTGGAGACCGGATTGACCTACACCTATCTGCACACTAAATTTGAGACACTTCGCAGCCAAAGCCATTGTCATTGGCATTACTTGGGCATACCGGTGAAGTTTGATGTGTCATTGTTTTCGGCGAAGAGGTTGAGAATGTATGTTTCGGTTGGCGGAGCGGTGGACATACCAGTGTATTCAAATGCGGTGGTGGAATCGAGATTCGACGCTCCTGACCTTAAACCGGGTCGATTCAATTCTTCAATCGTATGGTCGCTTTCTGCCAGCTACGGAGCATCCTTCAAGATATCCGACCGTGTGGAGGTGTTTCTTGAGCCGACCTTGCAACATCATTTCGAACACGGCCACGTGGTGCCCAACATCTGGACCGACGACAAGTGTGGCTTCTCCCTCCCCATCGGCTTCCGCCTCAGCTGGTAAAGAAATTCCCCTCTAACCTCCCATTACCGCCATCCGGCGGTAAACGTCCCATAAACCGCCCTGCCGGTCAGGCAAGGCGGTTTATGAGACGTTTACTGTTTTAAAACTTTTTCCAACGCTTTCACATCTCTTGGATGAAGATGATATATGACGCCTGACTTAACAGTAAGCGTAACGGTGTTATACAATCCAGAGGTCGTTTCAACTCTTGTTATGTCGGTTATTTTGATTTCAGATTTCTCATAACTATCAGTTCTCTTAAAAGAGATTGTCCCATTTTTTACAGAAATATTCGCCGGAAAAAAAAGTCCATAATATATCGTAATGCAAGCTAATAAACTGGCACCAAAGAATCCTATTTGATCTTTTGGCTTTAGAAACAACAAGACAAAAGTCAATGCAAGGATATAATATACACAAACCTTAAGAATTTGTACTGCAATATATCTTCTGTCTATAGGGAATTTCATATTATTGTTCACACCATTGTAGAGAACTGTTAACCGCTATGTTATTAGCAATTTTTAAGTTGTCTTTTGTGCTGGAATCCAATTGTGAATTCACGATGATATCATTTACTTTCGTTCCATATTCAACTAATTGACTATTCATTATATTAGAACAGTTATAAATAATTTTCTCACAGATCTCTCGATGTTGAATCGTTTTAGCAGTGTCATAATTGAAGCCTTTGTAATTATGATTAAAGAATATAGAAAGTATGAGTTCTGAGTTAATATCTTCCTGACTATTGGCATTTAACTGTGCCACAGGTTTGATAATAGATTCCAAATATTGAAATAGAAATTGAGTATTAATCGGGTAATCATTTTGGATACCGTGTTTTTTAGCCGAAACAAAAACATCTTCATAGTAGGCGGAGAAATCAATATTTCCTTTATCATCAGTGTATGATTTCCCATTGGACCGTACGTCATTAATAATTAGATTGTGGTAATAACCTACTGAGTCGATTATTGTAGCATTTTCATCAGGGAAAACTACGGTTTTAATTGAAGATGATTCTCCTCGGGTAATAGGTCGGATCTGTCCATTCCTTGTGTTGCATCGGGCTACCATATAATCCAAATAATCCTCATATAGGCCCGAACCAACTGCGGCTATAGGAGCTGCAAGAGGACCAGTTTCAGCAAATAATAAACCCACAACTCCATCTACTGCAAAAGATAGTCCTCTTCTTCCCCATTTATCCCAATCAACTCTGGATTCAGGGATTGAATATACTTTCTGGAGACTATCTATTGAATAATAGAGTTTTGTCAGTTCTGCGTTTTGTGGCGCTTGTATTGGCTCAATGACGATGTCTTCTGCACTATTACAACTTGTAATTGATGTAATTACAACAGTGAAAAAACAACTACTAAGAATGATATCTTTTTCATGATGTTTGTAATTGAGTTGGTTACTACTTCTTATACGCTTTTTTGGATTCACGCACTTTTATACAGTTTGATCTGTCGTTGCCAATCAAATTGACAACTATGATTGGCATTGCCACAATCGGCGCCAATATAGGCAATCCCAATTCGACTGCAAAGGTACATAGAAAAATGTAAATAACAAAGAAATAATTTTTTCTATAAAAAAACACGTGTATCGGATGCAGTATTTCGGGATTGCGCAATCTTATAGATAAAACATATTGCATCATGATAAGAAATAAGATGAATTTTACGGTGATATTTTCCCGTCTTTGTGCCGCAGGGCTGGCAATCCTTGTCATTCCTTTTTTGTTCATTGCCTGTCTTTTTGTAACGTCGTGTACTAACGATGACGAGCCAAAGGACAAGACTAAAGACATCATTATGTCTGTCTCGGAAGAGCCGGGGATAATGTACGATCTCTTCGATTCTGATAAAAAATATCCTATGGCATGTATGCGTGTCATGGATGAGGATTTTCCCGGAGAGTGGCGAAACTTGTCAATGTCTGCCATTGAAGATTTCAATTACGAGATTGGACATATGTATACATTGAAAGTGAGCCGCACTATCCTTGCCAATCCTCCTGCCGATGCAAGTGCATATACCTACAAACTGCTCACCGTACTTGAGGATAGAATATGGCCGGAACCAAAGCCGGATGATAATAAAATAGTGGTTGTCCGCGAGGAAGACATCCCTTACGCAGATAAATGTCCTTATCATATCTACGACCTTTACAAAGTACGCCTACGTCCTCTCTCCATTAACCGAGAAGATTGAAAAGGTATATTTGACAAGAGCCGCGCTATATCTTAAAGATGTGATTTTGCAGGAATTGTTTGATGAGATTGTAAACGAGTACGAGAGTGGAAAGACGCTTGAATACGGTCTTGTTATCGCCAATATCAGAGGCTATGGCCTTCAGAAAGTGAAATTCACAATATCAAAAGAATAATATAGATTGTGTTTGAATTTAACTCGGCTTAAGATGTCTCGTCCTGAGTCCCTTCCTTTCCCTTTTGAGTGCCTCTACCCGTAGGATGTGCTTATAATCCGCCAAAACTATGGTTCCCGATCCACTTTTGGCGGATTATAGCGAGGTTTTGTCAGATATTATACTTAACTTTACACTTGAAATAGGATATATAGTTATGATAATTGGAAGAAAACCAGAGAAAAAGGAACTATTGCGCCGACTGCCGTTTCTGGAGATATTGCGAAGGAAACGGGATGCATCTCTGCGACTCCGACGGCAACCTGATGCATTGCCATCTGCTGAAGTTCGAAGACTCGAAATAGCTCGTGGAATTGGGAAATGGCTTGCCGGCGAGTCGGCGGATTTGGATATTTGGATAGCAATTATTATCTTTGCTCCCAATTAGCAAACCGCTTGTCTCTGCCCGACGCCGAAAATGCCGCACAATGCGCGCGATTCACTGTCGGATGTCGGGGCAAGATAAAAACATCCTCAGAATGAAAAAATTATTGATTTCGATAATCTGTGCGTTAGGCGCCTTCTTATCAATGACAGCGGCCGATGTTCCGACGTATCCGGGCGGGAAAGAGGCCATGGACAAGTTTATCGCCGCCACGAAGAAATATCCCGCCCCGGCCAAGGCAAATGGCGTGGAGGGGATAGTCAGCGTGAAATTCACGGTCAACCCCGACGGCACCATCGGGGCAATCAAGATAGTCAGGATGATCGATCCCGACCTTGAGCAGGAGGCCATCCGCATAGTAAAGAAAATGCCGGCATGGATTCCGGCAGAAAAGGATGGCCAGCCCGTAGCAGCGGATGCTGAGGTGGCAATCACGTTCAGTCTGGAATGACTCAGACTCCAAGACATATAAAAATCCCCCGCGTCAGCTGATGCGGGGGATTTTTATACGTCGTCCCAGGACAGGATCGGATGGATTATTCGGCTTTCTCGGTCTGGGCGGCTACTGTCGGAGTCATCTCTATGTTGAGCACGTCCTCAGGCTTGAGGTTGAGCTGCGACGAACGCTGGCCGAAAAGGGCTTGCGCCGTGGTCATGAAAGTGCCGGTCTGCCCTGATGAGAGCGAAAGAAGGGCATCGTTCAGCGGATTGTCGTCGGATTTCTCCCTCACCTGTATCTGACCCGGAAGCGGAGCGTTCACCTCCTTGCCGTCGGCAGTGGTGATCTTGATCTTCAGGTCAACCTTGTCGCCGGCCTTCAGCTTTTCGCCTTGGGCATTGCCGACAGAGCCATAAAGATTGTCGGTGATTTTCGAGAGCTTCTTGGCTCCGGCCTCTTTCACGAGAGCAGCCGTTGCGGCCTCTTTGTCGCGATTCTCTTTGGCGGTGTTAAACTCGCCGAGGATGCGGTAGAATTCCTTCTGCATCTCGTTCTGGTCGGCCACGGAGTCGGATTCGAGAGCCTCGCGAAGACCCTTGAGGAAGCCTCTGTTGGAAAGCTTCACGCCATAGTCGTCGCTGAACTGAGCCATGTTCATGGCCATCTGCATACCAAGGGAAACGCCCTGGTTGTAGGCCTCGTTGCCGGCTTTGACGGCGTTGAGCCCGGCCTGCACTCCGCGAAGATACTCATGACGGGCATCCTCTGAGGAGAGGGTTGTGTCGGTCTCGGCGGTGCGCTTGTATTCAATGCCCCGGAACTGACCGAAGTAATACATCAGCGAGTCGGCCTTGGCTGCCTCGGAGGCAGATCCGGCGCCTGTCGCGCTATTGTTCTGGCAGGAAGCGAGCATAAGCCCGGCAGCTGCCATGCAAAGAAAAGATTTGAATTTCATTTTGTTGAGCTTTTTTTATCTGACGCTTTCCGGAGAGATTGGCACATCGAAAATCTTGTGCCGGCGACGCTCTCGGCGTGAGTCATCCTCATTCACCGAATCCGTCTGCGCCGTATCCACTGAATCCGGCATCTCCGAAACGATTATTTCCGTAGAGTCGATCACCACTTCAGCCGTCTCCCCTGTGGGAATCACATTGTCGGTAGTGCGTCCCTTGCATTGGGTCAGCGTTGCCGTTGCCAACAATGCGAATAGGGCTGCATATGAACCGCGAGAGACTTTCATCAGTTGACTTTTATAAGTTCCACTTCAAAAATAAGTGCTGCATTGGGAGGGATTGCTCCCGGTGCTCCCTGTTCGCCATAAGCGAGGTTGGAGGGGATGTAGAACACCGTCTTGCCCCCCTCTTTCATGAGCTGAAGGCCTTCGGTCCAGCCGGGGATGACGCGGTTGAGGGGGAAGGTGGCCGGTTCGCCGCGGGCTACGGAGCTGTCGAAGACAGTGCCGTCGGTGAGGCGGCCTGTGTAGTGCACGGTCACGTTGTCAGTGGCCACGGGGCTTGCGCCGGTGCCCTCTTTCATTACGGCATATTTCAGGCCTGAAGCGGTCATGACGTATGTTGAGTCGGAAGGGGTCTCGCTTTTCTTAACCTCGTCGCTGAAGAATGCGGGGCCATATTTAGTGGTGTCGTTGGCCTCGGCCACGGTCACTTCCTCAGAAAGGTTGGCGGCCTCTTCGGCTATCTCGGCAACGCTGTCGGCGGATGTAGACTTGCCGCTGTTGCAGGATGAAAGGCTCCCTATGGAGATGAGAGCCAGGGCAGCGAAAGCTGCCGGAATGAAACGTTTCTTCATTTTGATTATTTGTTGACTTTGATTAGTTCCACTTCAAAAATGAGGGTAGAGTGGGGAGGGATTGCGTTGGGCACTCCCTGCGCGCCGTAGGCAAGGTCGGAGGGGATGAAGAATACGTTCTTGCCGCCCTCTTTCATGAGCTGGAGGCCTTCGGTCCAGCCGGGAATCACGCGGTTGAGGGGGAAGGTGGCGGGCTCGCCACGGCTTACGGAGCTGTCGAAGACGGTGCCGTCGAGCAGGCGGCCGGTGTAGTGCACGGTCACTTCGTCTGTGGCTGAGGGGCTTGCACCGGTGCCCTCTTTCTCTACGATATACTGCAGGCCGGATTCCGTTGATTTCACGTTATCCTTCTTGAGGTTTTCGGCGAGGAATTTTTCGCCTACGGATTTGATTTCAGCCGTCTTCCTTTCCGTGAGTTCCTGAAGATACTCCTGAATAAGTTTGTTGGCCTCTTCGGGGGGCATTTCGGTTTCTTTGCCGTCGAAAGCGGCGTCGATAGCCCTTTTGAAGTCGTCTTTATTCAGATTTTCAACGCCCATAGCGCGGAGCTGCTGTCCCAGGGCCATGCCCCAGGCATAACTAAGTTTGTCCATTTCAAAAAATACGTTTATGCTCCCGATGGAGCTATATTAATAATAAAGAAGTCATTGTTTTCTCCCGCTAAAAGAAGAAAACAATCCACCTTAATAGATATAACGTCCGACGAAAAGAAATGTTATTAAAAGCTTCGTCGAAACAGCTTGATTGGGTACGGTTTCGCCATTTAAAATTGCCTCCGCTTTTTTCGGAAAATATAATACTTTCATGGAGAACATGTCCTTATTTGGAATGTTGATTTTGATAAAGATTGGCCATGTTCCGAGGTAGCTACTTAGGTATCTAACTCGCATAAATGCCCGATAATCAATATGTATAATCTTCGTTCTCTACATCAATATG
>VSPO01000051.1 GCA_009775375.1 Muribaculaceae bacterium
AAAGGTTGGAACTTCCTTGCCTTTATCGTTATTTTCCTTAAAAAATTTCACAAATCAAATTAGTTTAGACAACTTCAGGTTTTTGGAGAATTGAAACCAAATTCTTCGGCACATAAACGCATATTTTCCTTATGATTTGCATTTCTTAAGCTATTTTGTATCCCTGCAATATTCGGCACAATGAAAATACTTGATAAATCATCATACGACTTGTCAAGTATCTCGGCAACTGAATCACCCGAAGGGAAAAGCATGCATTTCGAATTATCTACTTTGATATTTTTTTAAGTTTCAATAAGCTTATCTTCAGATGTAAAGTAACACGTTCCAATATATTTACTCTTTGCGACAAACGAACTTAAGTCAGAATCACGCTCGCGTATCAATACCAATGTAGGTCTATATCCGGCTTCTCCCAGACTCCGTAACAACCCTAATGTATTGTAATGACTAAATCCTATTACGATTGGTTGCGCTTTTAAATTGTCCATCTGCCCTTACCCTTATCTTTGTTATTTTTTAATAAATTTATCGTCAGACAAAGACAACAATAGTTTCTTCTTTTCATCAAACGACATAAACTTTGAATCAACGTTATATCGCTTGTTTCTTGCTATATACTCTTCCACTGTGCATATACGACGAGCAGGAATCCCTCCCCATACTTCTTTGGGTGGAACTGATCGAGTTACAACAGAACAAGCCGCAATTAATGATCCTTCACCAATTGTAACTCCTGGCATAATATGAGATGAAGCCCCAATATATGCCCAATCTTTAATCTCTATCTTACCGAAGACATCAAACTTTGGGTATTTGCACCTCGCCACATGTGCTCCACCATGCGTGTGGAAGAAAACATTATATGTGATCTGGCAATTATTGCCAATTTTAATCAAATAAGGCTCTGTTCCAAAATTCTTGGTTGCTATAAAATTATTTTTCCCTATTTTCACCCCAATACAACGAGCATATTTTTCAGGAGATACCAATTTGTATCGTATATATTTTAGAAGCTTAAAAAACATAATAACTAGAAACGGTCACAATATTTTGTCGATTTTCAGTAAAATGATTTATACCATTCTGCAAAGTTACGAAGCCCGTCACGAAGAGAGGTGGCTGGCTTATATCCAAAATCTTTCTCTAATGCAGAAGTGTCGGCATAAGTCACAGGGACATCACCGGGTTGCATCGCTACAAGTTCTTTATGAGACTCGAAATCAAAATCTAGTGGAAGAACTCCAGCGGATACAAGTTCTTCCTGAAGAATCTGCACAAAGTCGAGGAGATTTTCGGGATTATTGTTGCCGATATTATAAACAGCATAGGGAGGGATAGGAAGTCCATCTTCACCGATTTTACGTTCAGGTGCTTTATGCATGACACGGATTATGCCCTCCACTATATCGTCGATATAAGTGAAGTCACGTTTGCAGTTGCCGTAGTTGAAAATCTTTATTTTTTCTCCCTTGATAAGCTTGTCGGTGAAGCCGAAATATGCCATATCTGGACGTCCGGCAGGTCCGTAAACGGTGAAGAAACGAAGCCCGGTTGACGGAATATTATACAGCTTGCTGTAAGCATGGGCGAACAGTTCATTACTTTTCTTGGTCGCGGCATATAGCGAAACCGGATTGTCAACCTTGTCATCGGTGGAATATGGAATTTTTTTATTTGAACCGTATACCGATGAACTTGAAGCATAGACGAGATGTTTCACGCCTTCACGTCCACCGTCATAGCTATTACGACATGCTTCAAGTATGTTGTAGAGCCCAATAATATTGGACTCTATGTATGCATCAGGATTAGTTATTGAATACCGCACGCCAGCCTGGGCCGCAAGATTTACAACTATCTCAAGTTCAAATTCATTAAAAACTTGATCTATGAGAGCCTTGTCGGCAATATTACCCTTGATAAATTGCCATTTGCAATCCGGATGTTCTTTTGCTGTCTTTTCTATCTGGGAAAGGCGGTAATCCTTTATTGCAGGATCATAGTAGTCATTCAGACTGTCTATACCCAAAATTTCAATTTGTGGCTCGTCTTTCAACAGCCTTATGACAAGATTGGCTCCGATAAATCCGGCAGCTCCTGTAACGAGAACTTTCATTGGTCAGTCTCTTTTAAAAATATCGCGTGTGTAAACTTTTCCTGCAACGTCATCGAGACAGGCATCGTAACGGTTGGCGATGATGGCATTGGATAATCCCTTGAATCGTTCGATGTCATTGACAATCTCGCTACCAAAGAAGGTTGAGCCATTTTCAAGAGTCGGTTCGTAGATTATTACCTTTGCACCCTTAGCTTTTATGCGTTTCATTACACCTTGGATGGAGGATTGCCGGAAGTTGTCACTGTTGGATTTCATCGTCAGACGGTAGACTCCGATTGTCGGTGGAGCCGACGGTGAGTTTTCAGCTTTCAGTTTTCCGTTGTCGGTTGGGTTGGTGGAGTAGTCATACCATCCTGCCATGCGGAGGACTTGGTCGGCGATGAAGTCTTTGCGGGTGTGGTTGCTCTCGACGATGGCCGACATCATGTTCTGGGGAACGTCGGCGTAGTTGGCGAGGAGCTGCTTGGTGTCTTTGGGGAGACAGTAACCGCCGTAGCCGAAGGAGGGGTTGTTGTAGTGGGTGCCGATGCGCGGGTCGAGTCCTACGCCTTCGATGATTGCCTGTGAGTCGAGACCCTTTACCTCCGCATATGTGTCGAGTTCGTTGAAGTAGCTGACACGGAGTGCAAGGTATGTGTTGGCGAAGAGTTTGACGGCTTCCGCCTCTTTCATGCCCATGTATAGGGTCTGGATGTTCTGCGTTATCGCACCTTGCTGTAGGAGTGCGGCGAAGGTATGGGCGGCCTCGTCCATGTGGTCGATGTCCGTTACGGCTGCTATGGCGGCGTTCTCTTCGGCAAATTCCGGACGGTCGATTATCTTCGGTATACCGGCAATGATTCGTGAGGGATAAAGGTTGTCGTATAGGGCCTTGCTCTCTCTCAGGAATTCCGGGAAAAACAGCAGATTGAATTTAGGGGAGTCGTTAGTCGTTAGACCTTTGCCTGAGAGTTTTTGAGCGTATTTGACGTAGAGGTTGCGACAGTAGCCGACGGGGATGGTGGATTTGATCACCATCACGGCGTCGGGGTTGACGCTGAGGACGAGGTCGATCACGTCTTCGATGCAGTGGGTGTCGAAGTAATTTTTGACCGGGTCGTAGTTGGTGGGGGCGGCGATGACGACGAAGTCGGCGTTGCGGTATGCCTCGGCACCGTCGAGGGTGGCTCTCAGGTCGAGATCCTTTTCAGCGAGGTATTTCTCGATATATTCGTCCTGAATGGGGGACTTGCGAGAGTTGATTAGCTCGACTTTCTCCGGAATCACGTCAACGGCAGTGACGTGGTTGTGCTGGGCGAGGAGTGTCGCGATGGAAAGGCCGACGTAACCGGTGCCGGCCACGGCTATATTGTATTGCTTCATAATGACTTTAGAGTTTTAGACTGAGCGCGGACTCGAAAGGATACATATGGACATAAGGACATAAAATCATAAATTTTTGTTTTTTTGATTTTATGGCATTTTGTATCTGCTTGTGGGGAGGTCAGTTCGGACTTGAGCACCGCAGGCCGGGGACGTCCTGCTCTCCATGTTGGACGGGGTTATTTGGGGACCGGGTCGAGCTGGCGAGGGTCGACGTCGAGGCGCCATTCGTAGCCTTGGTCGGTGGAGAGCTTGACGCGGATGATGACGCTGCCGCAGTCGGTGTTGATGATGTCTTCTACCTTGGCTTCGCGGCCCTGGTAGCCGGCCATGATGACCACGACGGATTCGCCGGGTTTGGGGACGAGTTTTCCGAGGGGATGGATCTCGATGTCGGGGGTGTAGACCCCGACGGCGGCCTGGAAACGGCGCATGTCGGCCTGCGAGATGATGGCGTATGGGGCGCCGGGACTGCCTGAGAGTCGGTAGCACCAGGCCTTGTCGCCTATGGCGTGGAACATGGAGGCCACTCGGTCGGGGTGGATGCGGAAGAAGGCCGTGCGACTGATGAAGGGATGGTCCTCCATCACCATCTTTCCTCCAATCTGTCGGCGGATTGTCTCGCAGGGATAGAAAAGTTCGGGCACTGGCTTGACGAATTCGGAAATATCCTTCCGGAGTTCGTCGAATTTGACGCCTCCTCGCAGATGCATGGCATACCATTTGGGGGATTCATGCGTCAGCATTGAGCCGACGGTCTTCATCCATTGCCCGCTGCGAGCTTCGAAATCCGCATCTTGAGCCCTGGCTGCTTCGGGAGCGGAGTCCTGAGCTTGCAGGCAGAATTCCGGCAATATATATGGGGCATCGCCTCCGGCGTAGGCCATTGCTTCGGAAGCCGTAGCCCCACCACGGATAGCGCAAGCCGTCCAGAGGGAACGCGCAAGCGCGTCGGGGTCTGGAGCAGAGGAGACAGAAGCCGTCGCTAAGCATTCGCGGAAAGTCTTCCCCAATCCTTCGGCCAGAGCAGCGCGTATCTGCGCCGGAGTACGATAGGATTGCTGGAGATCGAAGACGAAGAGCCTTCTTGGCTCGGCGTTTCTTTCGAGTATGGAACGCGACGCTTCGGAGAATCCTGCCATGTCGGCCTTTTTCAGCATGGCAACCTTTTCAAGCGGCATCACGCCATTGAGAAGGGAGACAAGGAGCATGTCGGCGCCGAGATCGTGCGGCCCCATTGGACGCAGGGCGTTGCGCAGAATCGTCAGGCAGGCCTCGAAGGCCTGCTCTTTCATTAGGGGAGGGAGCGGCGTGGCATCGGCATCAACTTTCTTGGAGAGCGTGCGGGGGATGTCGGTAGGCTCGGCCAAACCTTTCTGCGCAGCGGCTTTCATCATGCCGCTGAGGATGTTGAGATGCCTTGCCACGGTCTTCTTCGACAGACCACGACGGAGGAGGTCGGCTGCCCAGTCGGCCATCATGACCGGGGAAAGGTCGGCGAGGAGCAGGCCGTGGCCGGTCAGGAAGAGGTCGAGTTCGGATATAGTGCGACGGTATCTCAACATGCTTTCCGCGCCGAGGCCGGAGAGCCTCGATTGGAAAAGGTCAAGATACTCGCGGTTGATATGTCGCTTAACAGCAACCACTTAACTAAAACCAAATTTTTACCGTAGTGGAATTTTTCGATATATTCTCTCTTCCCCCTGCGGCGGGAGATTGAAGCCTCCCCGGCAGCGGTGACGTCATGTATTTTTGTGCGACGGTCTTCATGAGAAAGAAAATCGGCGATGCGATGCAGAACGGGGCGCGAGGCCGGGTTCTTCTGGGGTCACCTACAATGGCAAGTGCACCAATAACGGTGCAAAATTACTAAAAATCCTGAAAACCGACAACAGTCGGCCGTATTTTTTGCTAAAATATGCTTGCCGGAAGTTTCAAAAATGTCGCCGACAGCAATTGTCGGCTCGAATTTATTTGCTAATTTTGCCCGGAAATAATGCTGTAATGATTTCAGAATTATGGATGACAAAAGAATAGTCTTGATCACCGGCGGTCAGCGCTCAGGGAAAAGCGCTTTTTCCGAATCGCTAGCGCTGGAGCTTTCGGAGAATCCGGTCTATCTGGCCACCGCCCATGTGATGGACGACGAATTTCGCGATCGCGTGAGGATTCACCAGGAGCGCAGAGGAGAGCGATGGACCACCGTGGAAGAGGAGATCCATCTCGGCCGACATGACATGACCGGCAAGACCGTCGTGGTGGATTGCGTGACGATGTGGATAACCAACGTGTTTTTCTCAAACGGAGAGGACGTCGGGAAAAGCCTTGAAATCCTTAAGAAAGAATTCACAGAATTCACGTCGCGTCAGGCCAACTATATATTTGTCTCCAACGAGATAGGATCGGGAGGGATTGGCGCCACCGCCATGCAACGCAAATTCACCGACCTTCAGGGATGGTTCAACCAATTCATCGCCTTGAAGGCGCACGAGGTCTATCTGACTGTCGCGGGCATCCCTGTCAAAATAAAGTAACCAACCTATACCAAGATATGGAATCCACTATAACCTTCAATATCAAGAAACCTTCCGGGGAGATTTGCCCGGCAATAAAGAACAAAATCGACTGCCTCACGAAACCGCTCGGCTCATTGGGCCGGCTTGAATCGCTGGCACTGAAGATCGGCACCATCCAGCAGACCCTCTCCCCCACTCTTAGGAATCCGCACAATATTCTTTTCGCAGCCGACCACGGCGTGATTGAGGAGGGAGTCAGCGTCTCTCCAAAGGAGGTCACGTGGCAACAGCTTTCCCATTTCTCCAAAGGGGGAGCGGGAATCAACTTCCTATGCAATCAGCATGGCTTCAAGCTCGTGCTCGTGGACGCAGGCGTGGATTACGACATTCCCACCGGGCGAGGCATAATCGACTGCAAAATCAGGAAATCCACACGTAATTTTCTTCATGGCCCGGCAATGACGGAAGATGAATTCCGGCTTGCCCTAAGGCGAGGTTCCGAAGTCGTGGAAGACGTATTCAAATCAGGGTGTAATGTCGTGAGCTTCGGCGAGATGGGGAGCGGCAACACCTCCTCTTCATCCATGTGGATGCATGTGTTCACCGGGATACCATTGGCCGACTGCATCGGGGCCGGAGCCGGACTTGACCAGGCCGGAGTGAAGCACAAACTCGACGTCCTGACCCGATCCATGGAAAATTACCGGGGAAACGGCAGCGTGGAGAACCTCATGGCATGGTTCGGAGGATATGAGATGGTGATGGCCGTCGGCGGGATGCTGAAGGCAGCCGAACTCAGGATGGTCATAATCGTAGACGGCTTTATCATGACCGCCTGTATGCTTGCCGCTTCGCGTCTTTATCCCGACGTGCTCGAATACGCCGTGTTCAGCCACCAGGGAGATGAGTCGGGGCACAAACTTCTGCTGCGTTTTCTCGAAGCCGAACCTATCCTGAATCTCGGGCTGCGGCTCGGCGAAGGGACGGGGGCAGTATGCGCCTACCCTATTCTGGAATCGGCTGTCAGAATGATCAACGAGATGGATTCCTTTGAGGCGGTGGAGGTCACAAAGTATTTCTGAAAAAGGTATCCCTTAATCGAGACTCACGAGAATATGAAGAAATTGCTTGCGACCCTAAGTTTCTTCACCAGACTGCCGTTCTGGAGACTGGCCTCAATCCCGGCAGATAAATACAAGAATGTGGTGGACCTCTGGCCGGCGGCAGGAATCCTGACCGGAGGCCTCACCGCCCTTTTTCTATGGGGAGCGTCGTTTATCGTCGCGCCATACGCAGCCGTAGCGTTGGCAATGTCATTTCGGGCGTTGCTTACCGGGGCTTTCCATGAGGATGGTCTGGCAGATTTCTTCGACGGGATGGGTGGCGGTTCGTCGCGCTCTCGCATCCTTGAGATAATGAAGGATTCGCATATCGGATCCTATGGGGTCATAGCCCTCATATTATACTACATCCTCACAATTGCGTTTATCAGTTCGCTTCCGATTGCGATAGCGTGCCTGGCAATCTTTGCATCAGATCCGTGGAGCAAATTCTGCGGCTCCTTCATAATCAACATCCTTCCCTATGCGCGCAATGAGGAGCAGGCAAAAAACAAACTCATCTACAACAGGATGGGGGCATTTACCGTCGTAATCTGTTTTCTTCTCGGATTTCTCCCCATGCTGTTCCTCCCCCGCCTTTATTGGGCTTGCGCTTTTCTGCCTTTCATTGTCGGGATGGCTCTTATCCTGCTGATGAAACGCAAGATAGGAGGCTATACAGGAGACTGCTGCGGAGCCACGGCATTGCTATGCGAACTATCCTTCTACCTTTCGGCCGCCGTGGTCTATCACATATCCATAAGCTGAAAACGATGGAAATCATTTTCGTCAGACATACTTCCGTCGATGTCGCCCCGGGCACATGCTATGGGCAGAGCGACGTCCCCCTGAATGAGAGTTTTCAGCAAGAAGCAGAAGCCGTCAGACAACAGCTTCTTTCGAAAGCGGAACATCCGCTGAGGGTCTATACAAGCCCGCTTTTCCGTTGCACCCGACTCGCCGAATATTGCGGATTTCCAGACGCCATCCGCGATTGCCGGCTGATGGAACTGAATTTCGGGGAATGGGAAATGCAGCGATACGACTCCATCGCCGACCCGAGGCTTGGGGAATGGTATGAAAACTGGTTTGATATGCCGACGCCGGGAGGGGAATCGCTTCGCGACCAGCTTGAAAGAGTGAGGGATTTCATCGACGAAATCCGGGGTTGCGGCTGTGGCAACGCGATTGTTTTCACTCACGGAGGCGTGATAGCCCTCGCCCGCTACATTGCAGGTCTTTCTGACAAAGAGACCCTCTTTTCAGGTCAACCCGAATACGGAGAAATCATAACAATAGAAATGCCCGCAACAAGCTGATCCTAAGAATCATGGGGAGAAAGACCATGACGGTCTCCGACATCATGCAAACTCTGAGAGATTTTCTCATGTCGCAATCCGTGAAATCACGGTCATGCTCCCCGATGTAAGGCTTATAGAAATCCTTGCCGAAATAGCTGTGGGTGCCGCCAAAACGGCAGTCGAGCACTCCGGCAAGTGCCGCTTCGGGATAACCGGAATTAGGGCTTGCATGACATGAGCCGTATTTAAAAATAAAAGATAATGCCCTACTCCCTCCCATGGCAGCGATGAGAAGAGCCGTAAGACGGGAAGGGATGAAGTTTGCGACATCATCTGTCCGGGCCGCTACACATCCGAATTCACGATATCTTTCGTCTCTATATCCTACCATGGAGTCGAGCGTATTCACCATTTTGTATGCCATCATCCCCGGCACTCCAAGCAGGACGTACCAGAAAAGAGGAGCCACCACACCGTCGCTCAAATTCTCGGCGAGCGTCTCAAGGGCAGCTGCCTTTATCTCTTTTTCAGATAATGAGGCCGTGTCCCGACCCACAATCCTCCCCACCTGACGACGGGCGGCATCAATTCCACGGGAAAAAGATTCGAAAACCATCCTTACCTCCTTTGCGAGGGTCGTCCCCGCCAAACAATAGAATATGAGAACCGACTTGACCACAAACGACAGTATCGGATATGGCGCAATCAGCTTTAAAATCAGGGACGTAATTGCAAAGATTCCGACAATCAGGATAAATGCCATCAATCCCCCCTTTAGCCTGCAATGTTTGTCTCGATTCCAATGTCTCGAAAAGAAAGATATCATCTTCCCGAACCCTACAACCGGATGAGGCAACCATGCCGGATCCGCAAAAATCCTGTCGAGTATCCAGCCAAACAATAGCGGACCCGCTATATAAAAGACATCTGTCGTTATTTCCATTTCTTCATATATTCTTTTATCGCTGAAACCAGCAATGTATTTTCCTCTCTCGTCTGCGCTGCGATTCTGAAAAAACGACTGTCAAGACCCTCGAAATTCGAGGCGTCGCGGATAAGGATTCCATAATTTTCCACCAAATAGTCTTTAAGCCGGGATGCAGGTCCATAGGATTCAGGCAATTGGAAAAGAGCGAAATTGCATTCCGATTCCTCTGAAGTTATCCCAATTGATGACAACTCCTCACGAATATATCCGATCTCTTTATTCAATAGCCGGGCATCTATCTCATATTCCTCGCAATGACCGATAAGATAATACCCGGCGCGTATTGCCAAAGCATTGACCGACCAAGGCATCTTCAGACGACGCAACCGGGAAGCGATGTCTTCTCCGGCAACTGCATATCCAACGCGTAGGCCGGGAATAGAAAACCTCTTGGTGAGCGAACCAAGAAGAACGATATTCGGATGCGCCAACACCTCTTCCGGAGAAATTACGCGTCTCGTAGCATAGTCGGAATATGCCTGGTCGATTACAAATATCGTATCGCGAAATTTCTCTGCCATAGACATTATCCTTGCCGGAGGGATTATCTTTCCGGTGGGATTATTAGGGTTGCAAATCCAGACCATATCGGCTTCCGGACTTATTTCGCAGACATCTCGAAAGAATTCTATCTTATGTCCATACAGGCTACAGGCATCCTGATATTCTCTAAAGGTGGGAGCAAGAATCGCCGACTTGCCTTCATTGCAAAGGTGGGCGAGAAGATAGATGGCTTCGGTGGCGCCGTTGGTGACCACCACATTCCGTTGGCCAACCGAAAACAGGTTGCCCAGCCTTTTTTCAAGACTGAGGGCCTCCGGCTCCGGATATCGGCCGATTTCATCGCCCATACTTGCGAGTATCTTCATCAATTCCGAGTGATTCCGCCCTGAAACTATATTGGAGCTGAAATTATGTCTTATCCTTTTGCCATAAAGGTAAAGGTCATCTCCGTGTCCGTAAACCATACTATCTAAATTCGCATTATTTCGTATATCCTGTCTATATCTATATGTTTTCTCATCTCCTCGGCCAGACGGTCATACTGGAGATTCATATATTCGTCGTGAGTCAAGGATGTGGCATCCCCAAGACCGCGCTTTCGCGAATATGGCGAGACAAGAAGGTCGATAACCTCACTATTATCAAGACAACCATGAAGATATGTGCCCATGATTCTGTCGCTTATCCGGCAACCTTCCTTTTCTCCGTCGGCGGTAACGGCAAATTCCCGGGAAGCGGAAAAGTCTCTCTCCGACACTCCGACATGTATCTCATAGCCTTTATTGACCGTATCCGAACCGGGGAGAGAGAAGTCGGTACGCGCAATCCTCTTTTCCGCCGACAAAACAGTCTTTACCGGCAACAGTCCCAACCCCTCAATGGAGCGGCATTCCCCTTCCACTCCATCAGGATCTGATATGCACTCCCCCATCATCTGATAGCCGCCACAGATTCCAAAAACGGTTGCCCCTCTGGAGGCACAATCCAGCACAGCGTCGCGACAACCATTGGAATTCATGGACTCAAGGTCGCTAATGGTGTTCTTGCTTCCGGGAAGAATCACGATTTCTGCCTTGCGCAGCTCTTCGGGATCGGATGTGAAATAGAGATGAACACGCGAATCCATTGACAGAGAATCGAAATCCGTGAAATTGGATATGTGAGGCACCGCCACGACAGCTACATTAACCAGATTTTCCGCCGTGGCCTTAGAATTTTTCTTTTGCAAAGACACAGAATCCTCCTCCTCAATGTGGATGTCGCTAAGATAAGGCATCACCCCCAAGACCGGAATACCTGAAGTTTTTTCAATTATTATCCTTCCCTCGTCGAAAAGGCGCAAGTCTCCCCTGAATTTGTTGATAATGACCCCGGCAATTCGCTTTCTATCTTTTTCGTCCTGAAGCATCACAGAACCATAAACGGAGGCGAACACTCCTCCCCGATCTATGTCGGCCACAAGAATCACTTTGGCATCGGCATAATCAGCCATCGACATGTTGACTATGTCGCGTTGCTTGAGATTAAGTTCCGCAATGCTTCCCGCCCCCTCCATAACGATTGGATTATACCTCGCTGCAAGTCTGTCGAAAGCCTCGTGCGCTATCTTCCGCAGACGCGACTTGTCGTCCGCCTGAAAATATCCATACGCCGATCGGTTCCCCTCCGGCCTGCCGTTGACAACGACCTGCGACATCATATCGCCCGAGGGCTTTAGCAAAACGGGATTCATTTCCACCAGACATTCAATTCCGCAGGCAGCAGCCTGAGCCGCCTGCGCCCGGCCAATCTCCAGACCGTCGGGAGTGACGTAGGAGTTCAAAGCCATGTTCTGCGCCTTGAAAGGAGCCGGTTGATAACCGTCCTGCCGGAAAATCCTGCATAGTCCGGCGGCAAGAACGCTCTTGCCCACATCGCTGCCGGTGCCTCCGAGCATAATGGGTCGTAATTTTTCCATCTTCATCATTTCTTTATGAATTACATTAAATGGACTCCATATCTCATTCTGAAAGCCTGATTCCGCGTTTATCTCGCGGGCAAGCGCGAAAAGATAATCCGAAAGTCTGTTGACATAACTCATTATCTCATCGCCGACAGGATCCTCTTTATCCAGACGCCACAAAGCACGCTCCGCCCTGCGGCATAACGTACGCGCATAATGAGCCGTAGCCCCTGCGACCGTGCCTGAAGGTAACACGAAATGCTGGGTCAGAACTCCACTCTCCTGAATAGCATCGATTTTTCTTTCAAGCTCTTCAACCGCATTTTCCGACAATCTTCTCGGATTGTTTTTTCTTTCTTCATAAGGCGTGGCAACAAGGCTCATCAGCGACATAAGATCGCTCTGGACTTTTAACAGGAAATCTGTCTTATCCCCCTTGTCCTCGGCTCTTAGGATTGCTCTCAATACTCCAAGACAAGCATTCAGCTCATCAAGAGAGCCGTTTGCTTCAATTCGGATATCTGTCTTGCTGACCTTTTTCCCTCCTCTTATAGAGGTCATGCCCCTATCTCCCGAACGCGTGTAGATTCTCATAACAAATTTCTCTAAATAACTTATTTGCCGAACAATGTAGTCATCAGTCGGTTAGCGGTCTGCTGTTCTCCCCAATATAAATGCGTATATCCGGCAACAGTGTTTCTCACTCTATACATTCCTACGGGCATTCTCTTTCCCCTCACATCCGTTTGCGAGGATATCGAAGGGAGAGCCTCGGGATTCACCACGCTTGAATAGTGAAATTCATGCCCTCTTATTTCCATTCCCGGAAGCATTACCCTCCTGTAGCCAAGCGTGAGGCGGGGAGACGCCATCGTAGCTTTGAACGGAAGAATCCCGCACATCCCAATCCCATCTATGCTCTTAGAAAGATATAGAAATCCGCCACATTCTCCATAAATCATCCCTCCCCCCTCCGCAAACTTTCTCACGGAATCCATCATGCCTCGATTCTTCGAAAGCCTTTCGGCATAAATTTCAGGATACCCTCCGGGGAAATAGATAAGATCAGCATTCGGAAGCGAAGCGTCCTCAAGTGGAGAGAATTCAACCACCGAACCCTCGTCGCCACAAAGCCTTCTGAATGACTTTATATTTTCAGGATAAATAAAATTAAAAGCCTCGTCATGAGCCACGGCAATTCTTTTCCCCCTCAGGAAAGAATCGAAGAAAGGGAAATCGTCCACATTTGTCGAAATGGACATTGTCTTTCCACCACCGCATTCAGTCAACCTCAGCAGACGGTCGAGATCGACACCCTCCTCAACCGCGTTGGCGGCGTTAGCGATATATTTCTCTATATCGGCCGGATTATCCATGGCAAGCCCAAGATACCTCGATGGAGTCGCAAGATCGCGTCGGCTCATTATATGACCGACGTATTCCACGCCCCCGTCTTGTGCCGCCCTCTTAAGGAGCGACAGATGATTCTCGGAAGTCACATTATTGAATATCACTCCTTTTACGTTCACAGAGGATTCAAATGTGCGCATTCCTGAAATAACGGCGGCAAGAGAATAAGCCGACGATCTGGCGTCTATGACCAGAATGACGGGCAGCCGAAGCATGGATGCCACGTCGGCAGCACTACCCTTTTTACAGTCGTAGCCGTCGAAAAGACCCATCACCCCTTCCACGACACCTACCTCAGCTACTGAAAAATTCTCATCAAAGAGTTTTGCAACATGTTCTTTACCCGACATGAAAAGATCGAGATTTACCGAATCTCTCCCACACGATTTCTTATGGAAGAAAGAGTCGATATAATCGGGGCCTGTTTTGAAGGGAGCACACTTGACCCCATGGCGTGTAAGCGATCTTAACAATCCGTTGCAAACCGTAGTTTTTCCGCTTCCCGAGGAGACTGCCGCCAGGACAAAAGCGCTTCTAATGCTTCTCATATCTCACTAAACCCGTGATTGTCTTTATTCTGCAATTCCTCTACGGCATCAAGCATTGCCGCTATCGAGTGGCATTCGCGCCCGTTCACGTGAATCCTGCCCGAACTGACGGCAATATCAATCCCCATCTTTTCAGAGGTAGTGAATATTCCGTTTCGATAAAGTGCTTTCCTTGCCATATTCGCGACTTCTCCCTCTCCACGCAAAGACACTTCTGATTTCATCTTTACGTCTATCTTAAACAATCCGTCGAAGGAATCGAAATAAACTCCGGGTCTTACAAAATATTCCGACAACTTTCCGGAAAGGGAAAGATCTTCCGGGACGCCTGCAGAGATTCCTATCTTCTTATCGATAAGCCAAACTTTGTCGGCAAGTTGAAGGGCAAGATCAAGGTCATGGGTGGAAAGGAATATTGTCTTGTCAAGCTTTCTTGATAGGGAGAAAAGCAACTGCATGATATCCACTTTGCTGGGAAAGTCGAGAAATGCGGTGGGTTCGTCGAGGAAAATCACCGGGGTCTCCTGGGCGAATGCCTTTGCTATCATCACTTTCTGTCGCTCTCCATCGCTGAGAGTATGCACCATTCTGTGTCTCAAGGCATCTATCCCGGTCAGGCTGATGGCAGACTCAACGGCTTTATAATCCATCTCATTCAACCTGCCCCAGAAACCCGTATACGGAGCCCTCCCCATCGAAACAAGAGTCTCCACATCCATATTCTCAAGCATCGGCTTCTCTGTAAGCACCACGCTCACCGTCCTGGCAAGGTTTCTGTCGGAATAGCGTGTGATATCCTTCCCCATTATCTCCACCGTTCCCTTCAAGGGTTTCTGGAAGCCCGCCAACGTACGAAGCAACGTGGATTTTCCTGCTCCGTTGGGCCCGAGAAGGCACGTCAGCTCCCCGGGATAAAGACGTTCATCAAGACTGTTGGAAATGACAGAATCGCCATGTTTGTCTCGATAGCCGGTTGAAAGGCCTACAGTGCGTATTGTAGCTTCTGCTTTCATCTTCGTCCCCTCCTTTCCTTGAAAATGACATAAAGGATGACGGGGACGCCGATAAGAGGAGTCACGCCGTTAAGGGGTAGGATAATATTCTCCGGCAATATGCAAAGCAGGTTGCAAACCAATCCCACAACGGCTCCCGTCAGTATGCACCCCGGAATTATAATCCTATGGTCGGAGGTCTGGAAAATCATTCTCACAATGTGAGGGACTGCAAGGCCGATGAAGGAAATGGGGCCGCAGAATGCCGTGACTACAGAGGTAAGCAATCCGGTGGTCACGAGGAGCATATTTCTCACCCATTGCATCTTCACCCCGAGATTGCGTGCATAATTCTCGCCCAACAGGATAATGTTCAGAGGTTTTACCATAAGGATGGAGAAAATAAGTCCCGACGCGATGGCTATGGAGAAGAAGGGAAGCTGGCCGAGTGCCACGCCGTTGAAATTTCCCATACCCCACATAGCATACCCATGGACACCTTCCGCCGTGGAGAGATAATTAAGCAGAGTGATTACCGAAGAGGTGAGATAGCCCACCATTATACCGGTTATCAGCAGCATAAGATCGTTTTTAAGCCATACCGAGAACAGCAGCAGCAGGCCCATTATAGCTATGCTTCCTATGAACGAGCCAATTAGGATTGCCATGTAGCCGCCCCAAGAATATCCTGCGGCAGAAACAGAGCCCCCAAGCAACAGAATCACCAAAGCCACTCCAAGGCTCGAACCGGAGGTTATGCCGAGAATCGACGGTCCTGCAAGCGGATTGCGGAATGCAGTCTGAAGCATAAGACCCGACACGGTCAGGGCCGCTCCTGCAAGAATAGCCGTGACGGCCTGAGGTAAGCGGCTTCCAAGCACTATAAACGTAAAAGGCCCCTCCTCGACTCCTTTTCCGAAAAGAATCTCAATCACCATTCCCGGAGGGATATCCACCGAACCGATGAAAAGATTCAGGAAAAAAAACACTATTAGCGAAACTGTCAATACAACGAATCTCATCTGCCTATCTCATTTGAGTATAGTAACTGTGGGTTAACGCATCGCCACGCATTTCCGGATGCATGTAGTATATCAGGTTCTCAAGCAATCTTTCGGGATGGAAGGGAGTTTCCTCATAGAAATCAATGTAGCGTGTGTTGCAGCCATATACATTCCCCTCCTTATATGCCTTGAATTGCGAGTTGACCGGGGCGTCAGAGGCAAGTTCCTTCAAAGTCTTTTCGTTGTCTTGGTTATAACGCACGAACCAGATATCGGCATCATAGGCCTCCGCGAGCACTTTCTCCGGAGCAAGCGGCACGCTCCCGCTCTGCTTGTAAGCGTCAAAAGGATTTATTCCCCTGGCATCACGGATAAGGCCGGCCATTGTGGATTCTCCTCCTGGCACATTCCAGACCTGGCCGTATCTCTGGTCGATAAGCACCTTCGGACGCTTGGCTACTTTCGAGGCCATCTCCTTCAACGCATTATATTTTTCTTCTACATCGCCAAACATCTTTTCAGCCACGTCGGCTTTCCCGAAAAGCAATCCATAAAATTTCACCCATTCGGCACGTCCGAGCGCTGATGTCTCCATATAGTCGGCACACTCGATAATCGGAATGCCCAGTTCCCCTACTTTCGCATATTTGTCGTTGTTCTCAAAAGGAGAAAGCATGATGACCTGGGGATGAAGCTTAATGATTTTCTCAATATCCGGACTCATGCTGACCCCACAGTCAGCAATCCTGCCGCTCCTCAGTCGCTCCTTAACCTCGCCCTCATTGACATATTCTGCGTTGCAGACTCCGCCGATCGCATCAATGCCGCCGATTTCAGAAATAAGGCTGTTGTGGACGGTTGAATAGACAAGCGCATTGGAGACCGGGGTTCTGACCACCGTGCCCTCAGGAAGATTCGCGGGTAATTCCTGCTCTGTGGGAACAAGGATATATTTCTGAAGAAGCTTCGCCGTGTCCCAGGGATTTCTCACCTTGACCTCCGTAAAACCCTCATGTTCAACGACAGAAAGATTTTCTGCATACTTTATGGGCACCTCCTTCCCCATCTTCTCCGAAACAGAGGCTTGACCCCCTTTGCAGGAAGCAAAGGAGGCCAGCATCATCAGGGAGATGGAGAGTATCACTACTCTTGTCCCTACCAATTTATAATCATAAATCATATCTAAATCATAAGAATATACACACTTGAAACGCGTGAATCCGGGATTTATTGGTTCATTCGCTTGGGAATAAACGTAATGGCACGGCCACCGGCACCGCACTCAAATCTTTTCTTGAAAGCACCGTCCTTGTCATATATGTTTCCATACATAGGAAGAGCATATTGAGCCGTGCCCGAACCATCAAGCACATACGATAGCACTATAATATCCCTGCTGACAGGATCGACGGCAACACAGTTGGGACTAAGTATCCAGGAATCATTGTCGGGCGACATCTGGAGAAATTTCTCTTTCTTTAGCTTCAAGTCTTTTGTGGAATAAACCTGGTAAGTGTATTTGTCGGGGGTTGCAGTCTTTGAATAAGGGGCGTTTATGACGTAGAGCTCATCCCCTTGGCAAGCCATAAGCGTACCCTTGCACACCTCTTTTACGTCATTACCTACAACTTTCTTCACCACCGAGGGTTGATCCTCGTAATTCCCCTTGCATATCACAAAGGCCTCCTCTCCGTTGGAAGCGGCGTCCGTAGGATTGAGCACTCTATCTATGTCTTTGATTTCTGTCTGGGTCCAGGCAGAAAGGTTCACGATAGAGATTGAGCTGTTGCCATATTTGACGCCGTCCGATGCGCCTCCTTTTGAGTTCTGCCCGTCGGAATTAGCGACTATGAGATCGTCGCCGGCAATCGCTATCTGATCGGGATTGGGGCCGACCTTTATGTTTTTTTCAATAGTCAGGCTTGCCGTATCGACGCAGGCGACATAGCCCGTATACATCGAAACGTAAACCTTGCCATTTTTCGCTGCCAGCGCACGTGGCAATGTCGCTTCCCCCGTGGGCTGAATTGATTTGATAATCCCAAGGGTTTCAGGTTCTACTACCCAGATCACGTTTGATGTATACATCGCTATATACATTTTTGAGCCATATATAATGGCTTTCTGAGCCCCGTCTCCGATTCTGACTTGGTTTTTGGCATAGAAAGCATCCTGGGTTTCTCTTCCGGTTGCGTAGTCGTAGGCCGTTATTGAAGCCGGCACTTTGGATTTCTTGTTGCCTCCGTTGATGGTATAGAAGCCGGTCGTTGTCTCTACTGCCTCCGGGGCTTTGTCGTCGTCGGAACATGATGCCATTCCGCCAAGCATCAGAAGAGCTGATGCAAGAATTAAGGATTTTCTCATTTTTGTGTTTATTTTGTCATTCAAAAAAGTTTATAATTCAAAAGTCGCCGTAGCTTTCCAGGATCTTCCGGGCATGGGATAGTCTACCACCACCTCATACTGCTTGTCGAAGATATTAAGCAGATCGAAACGCAGGTCGAGAGAATATCCGTGAAAACGGAATGTGCGCATCAACGTCGCCCCGCATTCGATATATCCTTTGATTCTGGTCACAGGCAAATTGGCGTTGGTGCCATAACGCTCGCTGACACCGGTGGCGTGGAACACTACATCCGCCCATGGATTCTGCCAAGAGATTGAGGCAGCACCCGAGTGTTGCGGCGTATAGGCCACCTGTTTGTTGTAGTCGGGATCCGCAGGATTCGTACGCGGCTGGACACGCTGCCAACTATAGTTGGAGGCGAACACTAAACTCTGGTTCCGGAGGAGATGGAAAGTTGCGTTTGCCGTTATATCCATGCCGAATGCCCTTGCTTTCCCAAGATTCATCATCGACCATATATACATATTCTGTGGAATGGCCACAATCTTGTTTTTTACAGTGTTATAGTAGGCATCCGCCGTAAAGACAGCAGCGGAAAGCCACGAAAAAGCTGGCATCTGATAGGTGAATCCGAGATTCACCTGATTCGAATCCTCAGGCTTCAACGACACGCTGCCCATGCGGAAATAGTAGTTGTCGTTGAATGTCGGCATTCGGAATATATTCTTGTAGGAGGCCCGGATAAAGAAAAGGCTCCAGAATGGCTGGAATGAGACGCTTGCCGAGGGGGAGAGCCGGCTTTCATCTTTCGCGCTCTCTCCGTATTTGACTTCATTGTCGTAGACCGACCATAAAAGACGCACCATGGCCTGCATCCGGGAATTCTTAAACTTCCCGGTGAAACTCTGAAGGATGGAATGCCGACGGGGCTTGACCTCCACCGTAGCCGGCTGGTTGCTGTTGAGATTGTTGTAGGAATAATCAGCCGAATAATTAAACGACAACTTATCGGATGGGAGATAAAGGGCCGAGGCAGAGAAATATGCCTCTCTCTGGTAATAGTTTTCGTCAAGCACGCCTCCGGGATACTTCCCGTTTTCATCATGATAGAGCGAAGCGTCCCAGTTGAATTTTGCAAGCCATTGAAATGAGAACTTTTCAAGCGAAAGATTACGGTAAGTCAGCTGGCTAAAGAAATTACGGTCGCGCAGTCGTTCGTTGACCACCGGATTATAAAGCACCACTGCTCCGGGAAGCTGGCGGTCGTTGTCATAATAATAGATTTTGCCGTCGAGTGTGGACGCCTGTGTCGGTCTCCACCTGACGTTCAACTCTCCATGACCGGAGTTCATGCGGCTGTTGTTGCGGCGTTCGCGAGTGACGAGCACACCGTTATGGAGAGTAAACGGGTAGTTGTTTTTGGCATGTGTGAACTCCCCGATCAGAGAACAAGATAGATTTTTTGTTAATGTCTTGCCTAATTTCAGATAAGGATTCAGAAAGCGCCATGATCCGGCGCGGAACTGGGCCGTAAGATGCCAGGCCGAATCGTTTGGAGCGGGCACCGACATGGTGGATATCACTATGGACGCGGCTGAAGCCGATGCCTTTGCAGGGATAAAGATATCTCCGTTGTCGCCTATCGTGACAGAAAGGCCGCCCACATTGTCGAGCGAATAGCGTGAAAGATCGATTTTTCCGCTCTGACAGTCGCTCAAAACAATTCCGTCATAAATGACTCCTGTATGATTAGCTCCAAACCCGCGGACAGATACCGTCCGCATCCCCCCGGCCCCGCCGTAATCCTTTATGTTAAGGCCGGGCAGACGGTGAAGGGCATCGGAAATATCGGTCACTCCAATGGTCTTCATCCTTTCGTTCGACAGATTGAAGACCGGAGCCGAACTTATCACCTCTTTTCTGACGCGGTCTGACACGACCGTGTATTCGTCAAGTTCTGCCACCCTGACTGAATCTTTTTCATTGGCAGAATCCGGCATACTCGATGACTCTGCCTGTTTATCCTCCAGGGAAAGACATGAAGCATAGGCCGCGTTTCCTGTCGGAAACGTGGCGGCACACGACATAATAGCCCATAATGACTGCCTGATTGAGTCTGAAAATTTCCTTACCATATATGTTCTCTTTTTTCCTCGAAAGAGATTACAACATATTAATGCACGCTGCATTAATTGCATCGCACATGATCCGGCAGGTCTTCGGACTTATCTCAGCATTCCTTCGCCTTCCCGGTCTCTAAAGACCAGTGGCATAAAACGACCGCTATCTTTTATAAGCGATGTCCTTTGAAGGAAGCCTTATGAGACTGTCGAATTCGCTTTAACTCGAATTATGGTCTCATATGGAGAATTACCGCAGCGGGACTGTCCGGGAATTTCACCCGGTTCCCTATTAATGGCCTAAGCCAACCAAATCGCTGCAAATTTAATTATTTTCTCTCATACCCGCAAATTTTTTTTTCGCAGCTGTTCCGCATTTTGACAGGCAGACCAGTCAAACAGTGTCCCAAGTTTTATCTTACATCAATGGATAAAACCTCGATATTATGACTAAGTCGATGTATGACTGCATTATATGAGTTTGTAGTTCACAGCGAATGCAATCGCCTCACTGATACTGCTGACACCGAGTTTCTCGAATATAGCCCTGCGTCTTGACTTTATTGAATCTTTCGCCCGATGTACCCTTAGTGCTATTTCATCCACCGTCAGTCCTCTTGCGGATAGCATGAGGACTTCTTTTTCTCTGTCAGTGAGCTTTATATCCTCCTTCTCAATCCATCTGTCAATGTCTGGTTCATAACACCAGTAGTTTGATTGTCCGGTTTTGCGCACCTGAATATTTCCGGCACAATCGTTGTTCGAGATGGACACATAGCATACGCCAAGCCACATATGTCCGTTTTTATCCATCGCGAGAGGGGTAAGTTTGTGGTTTATCAACACTGACTCACCATTGTTGATGATATGGAAGTCGTAGCTGATGCTGAACAAATGTCTCTCTTCTTTCGGCTGTCGCGAGAAGAACTGGAAGCCAACCGCATTGATTTTCAAGAGCAGTTTGACCTCATCCTTGGGGACATGGGTCGTGTAGAAACCATATCCCAACTCCATTACTTCGTCAGGTGTCAATCCGCAGAGCAACAGTGGATTGGAAGAGACATATAGAAAATTGCCCGCGTAATAATCTATTATATAGATACTTTCGTATGCTATCTGTACGATTGCCTTTATTGCCTCGACATAGTTGCGGACCCGCACATAATCTTCCGGGGTTATACCCTCGGGTTTATTTAACGGAGTTTTGAATCTATCTGGCATAATATGCTTTATTAGGTCTTTAATTTTTGCAAAGATAATAAAAATAAGATTACGGTCGTAACCTTTCTATGAATTAACACCCTTTGGGGTGAAATCGTTCGGAGAAAAACCATTGAATATGCACTTTCACTCTTTTGGGTGAGTTTTTTTGAGTCTGTATGATGTTGTTTTGCGAGAAAAAACTAATCATGGAACAATTTTTAATTGCAGGAAAAGGATATACTATGAAGTTGTCTAAACTTATTTCGATATGTTAATGATACAGTAAAATAATTAAAATACAGCGCATTCCGCAAAGGAC
>VSPO01000052.1 GCA_009775375.1 Muribaculaceae bacterium
GTTTTATACCTGTGATCAGTTCGTTGGTGCGCATCTGTATAGGCTGCGACATCTCTACGTTCAGGCCAGGTATAAGTTTGAGGGTTTCCTCCATTTTATCCATCAGTTCAGCAGTGGTTTTGGCCGAAGTCCATTCCTTTTTCGGCTTTAAGGCAACCATCATGTCAGCGCGTTCCACCGGCATGGGGTCTGTAGGAATCTCTGCACTGCCGATTCGGCTTACCGCCTGTTTTACCTCCGGGAAATTCTCTTTCAGCAGCTTCTCTGCCAATGAGCATGTCTTGACCATCTGATTGAGGGAGGTGCCTTGTTCCATGCTCAATTCCACAGCAAAATCACCTTCTTCAAGATTGGGTATGAACTCACCTCCGAGCCTTGTGAAAAGAAGGATTGAAAGTGCCAGCGCAATGACCATTCCTGCAATCAAAGATTTGCTCCAGTTCAGACACCAATCTAATATTGGACGGTAGAACTTTTCGAGTTTTTCCAATATCCAGTCGGAAATATTGCGTTTATGGACTGATTTTTTTGAAAGGAATAATGCGGAAGCCACGGGGACATAAGTCAACGACAGTATGAAAGCCCCCAATATGGCGAAAAACACAGTCAGGGCCATAGGGCGGAACATCTTTCCCTCAATTCCGGAGAGGGTGAACAACGGCACATATACCATCATTATGATAATCTCTCCGAACGCCGCACTTTTTCGTATTCGTGATGATGAGTACAGCACCTCTTTGTCCATCTGTGGCTGCGTAAGCGGTCTGCCTCCGTATTGTCCCGCTGTCTGGCGGATGTGGTGTGCAATCGCTTCCACTATGATTACCGCTCCGTCAACAATCAATCCGAAATCGATTGCCCCCAAGCTCATCAGATTACCGCTGACACCGAACAGACGCATCATTCCGAAAGCAAAAAGCATACTCAGCGGGATTACGGAAGCCACAACAAGACCTCCCCGCAGACTACCGAGGAACACCACCAATATGAATATGACTATCAGGGCACCTTCTATAAGGTTTTTCCAGATAGTGTTGCTCACACGATCAACAAGCTGCGTGCGGTCGATAAACGGCTCGATCACTACTCCTTCTGGCAGACTACGCTGTATCTGTTCAACACGCTCCTTTACATTGGCTATGACATCCTGAAAGTTTTCCCCTTTCAGCATAAGCGTTATGCCTGCCACAACCTCGCCTTCGCCATTGCGTGTGACTGCACCGAAACGTGTGGCGCTTCCTTCGCGCACATCGGCTACATCGCGCAAAAGTATAGGTTTGCCGCCTACCGTTTTCACCGGGGTTTTCTGGAGGTCTGATATGGTTTTCGCCTCACCGATTCCCCGGATGAAATATTGGCGGCTGTTTTTCTCGATATAGCTGCCGCCGGTGTTTTCATTGGCGCTTTCAATGGCATCATATACCTCTGGAATTGTCAAGCCTGCAGCGGCGAGGCGGTCAGCATCAACCGCTATCTCATATTGTTTCACAAAGCCTCCCCAACCGCTGACCTCAGCCACACCCTTTGTGCCGCTCAGTTGCTTGCGAACAATCCAGTCCTGTATAGTACGAAGGTCAGAAAGACTGTATTTGTCCTCATAGCCTTGTTTTGCACGGATTGTGTAATGGAAAATTTCGCCGAGACCCGTGGAAATCGGACCCATCCCTACAGTGCCATATCCGGACGGAATCTGTTCTTCGGCTTCCTTAAGATTCTGGGCAACCTGTTCACGCGCCCAATATATGTCTGCGTTATCCTCAAATACCAAAGTTATCACAGACAAGCCACTTCTGCTGATACTTCTTCTTTCGGTCACACGAGGTATGTTGGCAAGAGACATCTCCAGAGGTGATGTGATATATTGCTCGACCTCCTGAGCTCCAAGCGAGGGCGCCTGTGTCACTATCTGCACCTGATTGTTGGTGATGTCGGGGGTTGAGTCAAAAGGCAATCTTACCAACGACCATATACCCCATGCCAACAAAGCCACTGTCATCACCAAAACAACAGCTTTGTGTTTTATTGAAAATTCTATAAGTTTTTGGAACATAAATCAATGCTTAATAGGTACTACAATACTTATTGACGCAATGGTACGCCAAATGTGTTTCATCTCAAAAGAAATGAAACGAAAACCGTAGTCCGATTAAGCTATTGGTGGATGCCAGACAGGGCAGACAAAGCCCAATCTCGGCTGCCGTTTCAAAACGGCAAATGTAGTGCCCTTTTTGTATATATTGGGTTTAGGCACATCTTGCGTTTGTGCAAAGGGAATAAAAGAAATATGCAAACACTGCACATTGGAACAAAAAGGCGAACATGGATCCGATTCTCCATCATTCTCATCGTCTTGGGTCTGCTCAACCAATTCGTGCTTGTCCATATCAGTTGTTCCCTGCTCTGTTGTGCATAAGCAGGGGCATATACCTAACATAAAGATATACAAACTCAATATGAGTGTAAGCAGTTTCATTTGCTTAGTATAACGCATAGCCACTCCTATTTGTTGTGTATGAACTGAATTTTTCTCAATTGGTCCATGTGTGCGGTTATATTTAATCCCAAATTACCCAAAAGATGTTTCATGGATATTAACCGCACATTAAATTTTTAAGTCATTGCTCATATTATTCCTTTATCTGAAAAAAGCATTTGTAAATTATTATACATAGGATTATAGGGAAGGGGCGGCAAATCTGTAATAATGATGCCGCCCCATCATCTTAGTATAAACCGAAAGTGCGGATGGGTCGTGTAGACGGCTGCAGTGGACGGTAAATATCAAATGGCTCGGCTACCATTGATTTCTTTGTATCAGTGGTTGGTGCATCAATGGTTTCGCCTTCGGTCTGTTTGTTTTCTACACCGTCGGCTTCTTCGGGCTTGGGGGCGATTTCGGCTTGGATTTTGCGGTCAAGGGCGGCGAGGTCTGATTTGAGCTGCTTCAGCTCGTCCTCCTTGCCCCACTTCTTCGCCATTATGCCTTCGAGGATGGGGACATCAGCTTTCATCTTGGCAGTACGGTCCTCGTATTGGGCGATGATGCCGGGGATTTTCTCCAAGGCGTTGACGAAGTTCATGCAGGCTGCGTGGGTATCGCTCATGGCGATATAGCCGTTGTTGAACTTGTACTTGTAGTTGCCTTCGACAACAAAGCGGTTTTGAACTTTCTCCGTGCCGTCAACAACCGTGCGTTCAGAGATTATGCAAATCGGGAAACCATAGACCTCGCCGATACGCTCATACTGGCCGTGGGTGTCGGTCTTCTGCGCCAACGTCTGGAGGTACTTGCCGACAACCTTTTCATCACTCGATTGGCAACCGTCAATACGCAGGGCATTTCCCGGATTGCCCTCCTTGTCGCGCTTGACAACCTTCTCATATTTGGCTGCATCCTCTTTCATCCTCGCTATCGCCGCCTCATTGTTGGCGATGTCGTGGCTGATGGTCTGCAACCGGAACTCGGCATCCCCTCGTCCTTTATTGAATGACTTGCGTTCACTCTCCAGAGCGGCTATCCGCTTTTCAAGTTTGGCCTTTTCCAGAAGGTCGGTGTTGCCGGAGAGTATAGCCATATATTCCGAGAAATTCATGCCCGATTTCTCGTCCATGCCTCCCTCGTCTATGGTACGCGCCCCCAATGCTCCGCTTTTGAGCTGGTCGATGAAGGTGGCCTTACAATGAAGAAGATTGAACTTGTAGGAGTCCAGCGACTTTTCCACTGCATAGATGATTACATCCACCTTATTATCAGCGTATAACTTGGCAATTTCATTGCCTGCGCGGATAGCCCGACCATCCCTCTGAGTTAGGTCGGAGGGACGCCACGGCGTATCAAGATGATGTATGCAAACCGCTCTTTTCTGGGCATTTACGCCAGTACCCAACATCGAAGTCGAGCCGAAAAGCACACGCACATCACCGTCATTCATCGCTTGTATGACTGCCTTCCTTGACCTTTCGGTCTTGCACTCCTGTATGAATCGTATTTCGTGCGGTGGTATGCCATAATCCTCAATCAGTTTGCGCTTTATTTCTGAATACACGTTCCACTCGCCGGGGCGATAGGTACCGAGGTCACTGAAAACAAACTGTGTGCCGCGTTGAGCATCGTACTTATGATAATACTCCGCTATCATCTTGGCACAGTGGCTCGCCTTGTTGTTAGGGTCATCCTCGTATGAGGGGTTGACCATTCGCATATCAAGTGCCATCTTGCGGGCATAGTCGGTGGCGATAAGCATCTTCGCCTTTTCCTCCGTCTCTGACAATGGCCCACGACCAAGAATTGTGGCATCGCCACTCTTGGCAAACTCCATCAGCTTCTGGATAAACTCCTCCTGCTGCGGCGTCGGAGGTATGTTGTGAAGAATCTCGTTCTTCATCGGACGGTCAACGCCCACATCCTCTGCCGTGCGGTAGTCCGTTATCTCATTGTAAAATGCCGCCAACTCCGGCACCTTAATGAAGTACCTGAATCTTTCTTTTGCAACAATATTATTAGTGACATTGAACTCATAGTCAGTTGTTTTCTTGGCGAATATTGCCGCCCACGCATCGAAGCACCGTATCTCCTGCCTTTCAAGCTCTTTCGGACGCAGATACTTGAACAGCAGATACAACTCTGTGAGCGAGTTGGAGATTGTCGTGCCACTGAGGAAAGTGGCACCCAAATCTTTGCCCGTCCGCTCTTGGATAGTGCGGATGGCATACAACAGGTTGAGCGCCCTCTGGCTTCCCTCACTGTTGCCCAAACCTGCCACACGGTCATGCCGGGTGTTGAACATCAGATTCTTGAACTGATGGCTTTCGTCCACAAAGATATGGTCAATACCCATTTGCTTGAAATCCACCATATCATCCTTCTTCTCGTCCATCTGGTGCTGGAGGGTGGCAATCTTGGCTGTCAGGTTTTCCTTACGCTTGATAAGTCCTTTCAGCATACCACGGGATATGTCCTTACCCTGATCCTTCAGCACCTTTAGGTTTTCCTCTACGGTGTCAAGTTCCGCCTGCAAGATTTCCCTCTGCATCTCCGGCGACTGCGGTATCTTGCCGAACTGGTCGTGCGACATTATCACGCAGTCGTAATCATTATTTCTGATGTTGTTGAAGAAGGCGACACGGTTTTCAGCCTTGAAACTCTTTTCATCGGCAAATAAGACCCTTGCATTGGGGTATGCCGTCTTATAGGTCATGGCAATTTCGGCGACATTGGCTTTCAATCCTATAATCATCGGCTTATGAGCCAATCCAAGACGCTTCATTTCATGCGCTGCAATACACATTATCAGCGTTTTACCCGTCCCAACCTCGTGATCCGCAATTCCGCCGCCATTCTGCAAAAGCATCCATACGCAATCCTTCTGGGATTGATAAAGCGAGTGAAAACCATATCTATCCCCCAACAGTTTAAGATTCAAGTCAGGGAAGGTCTGGTGACTGCCGTCATACTTCGGGCGCACGAAGCAGTTGAACTTGCGGTTGTATAAATCCACGAGCCTGTCCTTGAACTCCGGGCTTTGTGCTTCCAGCCACTCCGAGAAACCGTTTCGGATTTCGTCAATCTTGGTGTTGGCAAGCTGAATTGCCTCGCTGTCCGGCACTTTGATGTCGTTGCCGTTCTCATCCTTGCCGATGGACTTCTTTATATCCGGCACGGTGTTGTGCAGGGCGTGTTTCAAGAGATTCATGCCGTCGTATGTGCGGTAATAACCTCTTACACAGAACTCCTCCCATATCTTCATATTGCCACGGCTCTCCTTTGCCGAATACTCATCCATAGATGAAGAGTAGGCTATTGTCACCTGAGTTTCATAAAGGTGGCTCATATATGCGGAGTATATACCGGTAGGAATCCAGCGTTCACCGAAGTTGAAGTCCAGCTCATCGAAAGTAATCTTTCGTGGAGTCGCTTCTTGAAGAGCTTTCAGAGAATCCTGCGCCATAGCGATATAAGGCTCGATACCGTCATATCCGGGGAATCCTTTGATACGCTCTTCCTCACGGTCTATCCACGCCTGTATATCCTCGGCTTTCTGTACAACATTTCCGGCTATGAAGCGGTCCGCAATCTCATAGTTCTCCACAAGGGGATTATAATATATGTGCCCTTCAAGGCTTTCTACAAGTTTGTCCTCCTCCATATCGACAAGACCGCCCATGTATTCCAGATTGACCTCACCGTATTTATTGAGCGACGCGGATAACGCCTCCATAGGCGTATCCACCGAAGTAACCTCATCAACGGCGAAAGCTATGGGATGGTCGAAGATGTCAGCCTTGACAAACATCCCGTTCTCGCCACGCTCCAGAGCCAGAGCATCACGACCGTTGGCATCCATAAGGATGAACTTGACATTCTGCTTCTCGTTGAGGTGGCCGTATTTATCCACGAACTCATCATAGTAGGTGTTCAGATGTTCGCGTAAATCGGCACTTTCCTCATGCGTCTCCGCCTCATAGTGGTAGAGTTGCTGATACGTTTCCGACAATGTGATATAGAGCATGGCCCGTTTCTCCTGTTCGGATTTGAGAGCCAACGGAGTGAACAATGCCCCATACTTTTTGACCTCCGAGAGAAAACCTACCTGCCCCTTATCCACTACCATTGAGCCATTCTTGTGGAAGAACTGAATATCCTCCGAGAATGGGCGGGGCGACATATCGCGTTCCTCTTTCTGGACAGGCGCATTTGATGATGCCTCCTTTGGTTTGGGAATGAAGTAGCCTTCGGTACGGGTGATTTCGATACCGACAGCCGCATCCTTCTCTTTCTGCTCTGCCGCCTGCCGTGCCGCCTCACGCTCTGCGAGTTGACGATGCGCGATAGACATCATCGTTTCATAGAATCCGTTGATGGGCGGATTGTCATCCCAATTCAACGAGCCGTAAAACTCCAGCTCCTTATCCGTCAGTTGCCGGAACTTGGATTGGACTTGTGGAGAAATCTCGACCTTTGGTTTCTTTTCGACGGGCTTATCCTCTTTGGGCTGTTGTGTCCGCTGAACATGGCGGCGTTGCGGTTTGCCTATCGGCTCCAGCTCTCCGAAAAGATTGTACGCGAACAGGCGAGGGTCTGGATTATTGCTGTAATCCGGACTGCCGTCGGTCTCAATCTCTTTGGTGGTTTCCTGTGGCGCTGGAACTGCCTCCGGCTTCGCATCAGATTTAGCATCTTCATTCGGCACAGGCGCATCCTCCGGCTTCGGCTTTATTTCCGGCGGCTGTTGCGGGGTAATAATTTCGGTAGGCTTGAACTGCTCCTGTTCCTTTTGCTTCTGTTTCGGATCTTCAAGCTGCTCGCATATCGCCACACGTTGCCCTGCGCGTACCAACTTGGGAAGATAGGTGTCGAGCGCATGATGCGGAAATCCCGCCAATTCGATGTAACCGGCTTTGCCGTTCATCCGTCTGGTCAAGGTTATGCCCAGTATCTCGGAGGATTTTACAGCATCCTCACCCATGCACTCGTAGAAGTCACCGACACGGAACAGTAGAATAGCATCGGGGTGACGCTTCTTCATCTCGGTGTACTGCCTCATTATCGGGGTTTCCGATATTTTCTTGGCTTGTGTTGGTCGTGCAGGTTTCGGCTTCGGCTCAATGGGGTCTGGCGTGGGCGGCTTTATACCTTGCGTATTATACAGTTCCAGATTGAGTCGTAATCTGAACGATTCGTCCAATGCCTGACGTATAGCGGCGGCGATACCCTCCACACCTCCGTCATGCTTGTAGATGATGGCAGGTTTGCCGAATGGGTCAGTGCCAACCTTCGCCTCTGTGCATATCACATTCTGCGGATAGGCAGCGAAAAACTTGTTGTTCGGCACTTTGGTGTCGCGGTCAACAATCGACTGTATGAAAAATTCCTCGTCAGCCGAAAGTGCCTTTTTACCCGTGTGCTTCTGGAGGATAATCAAGTCGCTACCTGCTTCAGTCCCGGCATTGTCGGAGAAGGTATTGTTAGGCAGACGCAATGCCCCGACCAAATCGGCACGGCGCATCAGTTCCATTCTGACGAATGGGGATGCGGCATTGGCTACACCCTGCGAGGTAATGAAAGCAACCAATCCACCCTCATGCACGGAATCAAGTGCTTTGAGGAAGAAATAATTGTGTATCGCCTTTGTCGATTGACGGTAGGCGATCTCCTTGCTCGTGGCATAAATCGGATCAGGCACGGCAAAATCACCGAAAGGAATGTTTGAACACGCCACATCGAAATAGCCGTTGAAATCCGACTCAATCTTCTCAAACCCTTCTATCCTTGTCGAAACGGAGGGGTGCAGGGCGTCAAGGATTTTGCCCGTGATCAAATCCTTCTCAAACGCCATAGCCTCCGCACCGGGATAATTCCGCAGGAAAGAGTCAACGAACACTCCCTGTCCGGCACTCGGCTCCAGATACCTCTTGACCTCAATACCGTTTGCTTTGAGCGCATCTGAAATGGCATCAACAACTGGCGACGGGGTATAAAACGCTGTCAGCACCGATGTTTTCAGCGAGTCCATATAACGTGCAAACTCCCGGTCATCTTTGGAATAGTCGTGAATGAGCTGACGCAACTCAACGGTTGGCGCAAACAGTTCAATATCCGATTTGCTCCACTTGGCGGCATCAAGCAGCGAGTCCGCATCGTTGAGGATACATTTCAGTCCACCGAATCCGGCATACTTACGCAGAATCTCACGCTCGGCGGCATTCTCCGCGTTTCGCTTCTCAACACCGAGGCTCAGGGCAAGCCTTATCGCCTCGATGTTGCCGAGCATTGTCTGCAATCGGTTATAAGCCATACTCTGAGAAGATTATGGAGATTACACCGGTGAGTTCACAGCGAAGGTCGTCATACTTGCCACTGCTTATAAAGGTATTTTCCTGAACGTCATATCCCTCGAAAACATCCTCAACAATACCGAGGGATTGAAGATGTGTTGCCATGAATGGGCGGAGTTCCTTAGAAACTTCATCAGCAAATTCTTCTTCGAGAACATCCATGATAATCTCATAGTCGGAGTAACGGAACCCATCGAGGAGAGCGGCCATTGACATCTCGTGTGCCTCATCGACTTCAGCTCCATTGCGCCTCGCATTTTCATAGGTTTCCTCGGCAAGTTCAGCTCTCGCCTTGATGAAGGTATCTGTTATGCCTACAAACTGGTAGGAAGCAAGATAATTCTTGAGATAGAGGAAGTAAAAAGACAGTTCCTCCTCTCTGGTTACGTTGTAATCAGTCATAATCATCTGAATTTTAGTGGGTTTATAAATCAGATTGCGAAAGGCGTCAACAGGGGATAGCTGTTGATTCAGATTTTTTTATTACCTTTGCGGATATTCGCAGTCATAAATCGTTTTTGATTTCATTTGATTGTGGATTTTAGTGGTGCCGTTCGGGAGGGATACCCGGACGGCTTTTTCATGGCGTATCACCATTTGCGACCGCAATACCTTCCTTGGTGGGAGACAGATAGCCATATCTAATATTGAGGAGGGCAGCACATGACAAATCTTCGATGAGGACACCGAGGGATCCTCTGATACTGAATCCCATATATATGTTGTCATATCTTACACCCGAAATTACACTTGTAAGGGTAAGACCCGGTTCTTCCTCGAATGAAGGGAATATCTTGGACTCGTATGCTTGGTTGTTGTCATGCCGAAGTTTCTGCTCGACAATGAAAGTATAGATGACGCTTGTCCTCGGAAAGAAGTCATCCGGCGCATTCTCCTGATCGTAGGGCAGATTCAGCAGTTCCTCCCTGATTTTACCGGTCGGTACAATCGCCCCGGCTTCAGTGAATGAATCGCATGGGGATTCGTGTATGTCGTCTGAGAACCCCTGACCGTAATACACCTCATTGGAATAAGGTCTATGACGGAGACGGTTCATCGGATTGGAGATGAGTCCTTCGGCATAGAGATAGACAAGACTGTCCCATACCTGTTCCATAATCATGTCATACTTGATATTCATGGCGGCGTAGAGACGGTTGGTATCAAGCATTCCACCGTAAACGATACGTCTACGGCCTTTTGAATTTGTCTGACCCTCCATACTCAGTTTGTAGCGGCGGCATATTGTTTGCAGGATTTTCAACGCGGCAGGTGAGACACGCTCATAGTTGATATATTTAGTGTTTCGTTTGTCCACATCCACCGTGACATTCTCGCGCATGGCGTTGCATGAACGTAGGGCACTGAGAAGTGCAGATGAGTTTCCATTGCACACATCATCTTGGAATGTCTTTTCCGAAATATTGTCAAGGACAACTGTGCGCGTAGGTATTGTGAAGTTGAAGAAGAGCTTCATGGCCTGTATGAGTCTTTCGCCCTCTGCGGTGGGCTGGCACATGAAGACAATCTCGTCGCAGCGTTTCTCTGCGTTTTCGATATAGCGTATGCGGGCTTCATCGACAACCGATGTCTGCCTGCCCTCCAGACGGGGATAGACATTGTAAAATTGACGGGCGATTTTCTCTGCTGAAAGGTCAGCGAAGTTTGGTACTTCTGTTATTCCGTCCTTCAGAATTAGACATAAAAAGTCTCCGCCGGTCCACATTACTTCAATGGATTCTCCCTGATAGTGGAACAGAGACGAATCTTTGGGATCATAGCCTATGATTCTTGCAATGCCGTCGGCCATCGCTTTATTGTCGGTGATTATTAGCTTTTTGTCTGCCATTGTAATATTCGTTTTTAATTTGCTTTGAAATATGTGGCGGCGAGGACAGTTATGTTATCCCCGCCGCCGGGGTTGTCGGATGTGGATTTTAGTGGAGCTTTTTTCGACGCAGTGCGTCAGCTGCCGGGAGGGTCACAGCTTGGGTGATTTGCGTTGCTTCTTAGTCTGCTCTTCGTTTTTAGGGGCAGTCTGTCCCTGCTGAAGAGGCTCCTTGATTTTGTTTGTCGCCTCGTTGGTCTTTCCGTCGTTGTTCACGGCGACCTGAGTCCTGCTTTCGTTGGATGGTGCTACAGTCTGGTCAAGGTCGGGATTTTTCAGATGACTAAGGGGACGCTGGAGCTTTGGATCAAACTTTACATAGAGAGTGCAAGGCTGCCCCTTTTTATCTACCGAGTTTTCGAGAACCACGGTCTTCCCTTCGACATAATCCTTTTTTTGCTGCTCCGTGAACGGAACACCTTTCCATTTGCTTATCGGACGGATTCTCCCTTCGGCATCAGTCCAGCTGTTGCGCTGTGATTGTTCCGTATTTTGCGTCTGCTCCTTGCCGTGACGCTGCCACGCCTTGGGAACAAACTCAATGGCTCGGGCATCGGCGTTCACCTGCAAGGTAGTCTTGAATGTCTTGCCGTCGCGTAGAGTGATTTCTTTGTCAATCAGGGGTAAACCTTTGCGTAAAGTCTCTTTCTCCTCGGGGGAAAGGGGTGTCTTGCCTATTGTGTCTTTGATGAAAAGACTTTTGGCAGACATGGACACCAACTCGTTGGTGATTCGGTCAAGGCTGACAAAGGACGGTATTTTTTCACCGTTCTTACCGTTTAGTTCCACGACTTTGCCGAGGTTGCCTGTCTGGAGAAGCTGTTTCTTATCCTCCTCAGTGAACTTGTAGCCTTTGAACTCCCTTTCAAGCTGTGGTTTGTTGTACAAAGGATGTGGTACAAGTCGCAGGCTTCCGTCTGGTCGTGTCCTTAACGACAGTCTCGCCTCGATTTCAATCTTCTCTCCCGCTATTGTAGGGTATATCCTGACAAGCCCTGATTTCCCGAAGTTGAGCATCTTGTCGAGGTCACCCGACTGTTCAAGCTGCTCGCGGTTCACTCCCCACTGGTTTGTAAATTCTTCCCAGTTGATTCTCTGGGGATCCAGCGCATGGTAAGTGTCCTTTTTCGGACTTTCCTCCTGTGTCTGCGTCTGGCCGGACGACTGTGCTTGTTCCTCAGACTCCCTCTTCTGCGGCATTTCAACCTTGAAGTCTTTGAGTATTTCAGCATTGGCCTCCGGATTCTGCATAAAGTCTGACATAGCAGCCCCGACACTCTCATACCTGTCTGCCGGGACTTTGAAGAATCCGAATGTCGTGGGATTCCTGCATTGGCGTACAAAATTTGATATGAACGCCTCCAGGGGATTATGTCCCTTGCTGAATTTAATCAGGTCGGATAGTTTTGCAGACTTCACATCGGCCATCTGCGGGGTGCCATCGGGATTGAGACCCTTCACCGCGCCAATCTGCCCCGTCTCGTTGTTGCGGGCAATCAGCACCTGTTCTTGTTCTTGATTTTCTTCCATTTGTTTTGGATTTTAGTGGATATTCGCCGACATTCTACCGTGTCGGCTCGGTTATGAACCCTGTGGTCATCGCCTTGGCCAACTGCTCGACACCGATATAATATTTGCCACCAATCTTCACGAGAGGCAGTTTTCCTTCATCGCGCCAGCGATAAACGGTATGTGCCGTGACCTTGAAAATCTCACAGAGCGAGGTGACATCGAAATACTCCTTCTGGTCTATAACCACAGGGATTGGCTGGAACATTCGCTTACTGCTGTTGAGCATCGCTTCGAGCCGGTCAATTCGGGCGAGCAACAGTCTTATAAGCCTGTCAAAAGGCGCTATGCCAATAGTCATTTCCTCCATGTCGTATTCCGTTTGTCTCGTACATATTTCTGATAATTTCTCTCGAACTCATCGCGTGTCTTCGGCGCTTGTTCTATTGTTTCTGAACGGATCAGTTCCCATAGAGCTTCTTTCTCTATGCCAACTCTCCCGCGAACCATTACCCACCGCAGTTTCCTGTCATCACGGTAGCGGTCTATGGTACGCTCACTTACTCCGAGAACCCCGGCGGCTTCTTTACGGGTAAGGAGGCGTTCAGTCTTGTAGCAGTTGTCAAGAGTCTCGCAGATGAATTCCCTGAGAAATTCAATCTCACAGCAGAGTTTCTCGAATCGGTTGTAAAATTCAGTGTCATTTTTAATCATTCTTTTTTAATTTGTGTTCGTCGTTATCGACATCGCAAAATTACTATGGAATGGAGACCCTTTTCCCTTACACCAATCCTTATAAGGTTGATTCTAAAGACTCTTTAACAACATTCTCCCTTTATTCCCACCACAGGTACAAAAAAGCCGGGAGAATAGCTCTTCCGGCTTGATTTTTAACATTCTGAATCTTACTTGGCCCTTACATAAGATTCATACAATTGATTATCAGTTCAATGTGCTAACAGAAAGTGTTAATTATCAGAATTCATCATATTCCCTGTCATCATCGACAACTGCATTTTGCTTCGCTCTCATCTTTTCAGCCAGAGCTTCCATGTCTCGACTGATTTTCTGATTTGTGATTCGGGCGTAGATCTGTGTCGTCTTGATGTTGGTGTGGCCAAGCATCTTTGATACTGACTCGATAGGAACCCCTTGCGAGAGTGTGACAGTTGTCGCGAACGTGTGCCGCGCCATGTGAAACGTTATGTTCTTGTCTATCTTGCACGCCTTGGCAACATCTTTCAGATACTGGTTGCACTTTTGGTTGCTCAGAATCGGCAAAAGGTAGCCATTCTTGCACTGGCCCTTATAGCGAGCCAGTAGTTCCATCGGGATGTCAAGTATCGGAACATTGACAACAGTGTCGGTTTTATGGCGGTGTGTCATTATCCACTGCTTCCCGTCGAAAGAAGTGCGAATGTTATCTTCGCGGAGCAATTTAAGGTCGATGTATGCGAGGCCGGTGTAGCAACAGAATAGGAATACATCGCGCACCTGTGCCACCCGCTTCGATGTGATAGGGGTGGAGCGAAGACGTTCCAGCTCCTCCTCAGAGAGATAACCCCTGTCAACACGTTTGAGGCGAATCTTATAGTTGGAGAACGGGTCACCTTTTATGTACCCGTTGTTGCGGGCGCGGATGATAACCATTTTGAATGTCTGGAGGAACTTGGCGGAGGTGTTCTCGTTGCATTTGCTCACAGTGCGCAGGTAGCACTCAAAGTCAACGATGAACTTGTGGTCGATTTCCACAAGTGGCATGTCGCTGAGTTTGTACTTCGTTTTGAGGAACTGTTCAACCCGCTTGTAGCATCGGGTGTACTTCTGGACAGTGGCCTTGCTCTTGCTGATGCCTTCCAGAGCCTTGTATTCTTCAAGAAGTTCCTTGAAGAGCTGGAGGATGGATTCGGTTCGCACCGTTATTCCGAGAAAGGCATTGCGCACCTTCTCCGCAGTTACGAGAGCCTCGTAACGCTCCAGTTCATAATAGTGGGAACGGATGGTGGCACGGATGTCTTCGAGAGTGCGGTTGAGTTCCTTGACTACTCTTGAAGTGCCGATGGCACGGTTGGCCTCGTTGTCCCACAGTTTGGGATCCACGGAAAGTTTGCTGCTGAACACGGCTCTTTCGCCGTTGACAGTGACGCGCACCATGATAGCTGAAGTGCCGTCCTTGTTTACATGGTCTCTACGGATGTAGAAACGGACGTTGAAATTACTTGAATTACTCATTTGTCTTACATTTGTTGTTAGAATTATTTAACTTTACGATTTTGTCTCCTATCGAAAATGGGGTCTGTTGCAACTGGATTTTTAGGCTGAAATCGCCAATTGTTGCAAAATGTTGCACGGGAAGCCCTCTCTTGGGCCGGTGCTCCCATCCGGGTCAAGCGGTCGGAAATGTTAATATTTCCCGACAGTTAACCCCCATAGCGGATAGGTTCGCAAAGATACTGTCTCCTCGACAACTTTGAGTAGACAAATGGTAGACAAATGTAGACAGGTCAACGAGTTAACTCTTTTCATGCAACAGAAGATGCTACCAAGTGGCTCTGTTGCATATATGTTGCACGGAAGTGTCGAAAAGGGTCGATTTCGCGTCTATTCCTGTCAATACGGGTAAAAACAAGACCTCTGTAAGTCAGCAACTTACAGAGGTCGTTAAAATGTTATGGCGGAGAGGACGAGATTCGAACTCGTGGATAGGATTGCTCCCATCGTCGGTTTAGCAAACCGGTGGTTTCAGCCACTCACCCACCTCTCCTTGCCGGGCGGGATTTCTGCCTTAGCGACTGCAAAGTTAATGCTTTTTTATTCCTCCACCAAATTTTTTCCTGTTTTTTTGATATTTTTTTTGCCGAAGTTGTTTCAACAACTTCATCGTCATTCCCTAAAACTCCAAGCTCCGCTCGGTGTCGCATCCCTTTTTTGCCGTTTTTTCGCGAATTTTCATGTTTTTTTTTGTTGGTTGGATGATTATTATTAATTTTGGAAGACCTACGTCTCCGCGCCCCCGCCAGAAGGACGCAAAGACGGCAGGCAAGTCGCCCCGTGGGCGGCCTTACCATAAAAACCATCGACAAAATTCAAATTTGAAAAAATGAAATACAATCGTATTCTTCTAAAGCTCTCAGGGGAGTCGCTTATGGGACATCAGGGCTATGGCATCGACTCCGATCGCCTTAATTCATATGCCCGGCAGATCAAACAGGCCGTGGAAAGCGGCGTGCAGATCGGCATCGTCATCGGAGGCGGCAACATTTTCCGTGGCCTTTCAGGCGCTTCAAAAGGATTCGACAGAGTTAAGGGCGACCAGATGGGTATGCTCGCCACCGTCATCAACTCCCTGGCCCTCAGCTCCGCCTTAGAGGCCATCGGACAGCCCGCCAAAGTATTGACCGCTATCGGAATGTTTCCGATAGGGGAGCCGTATTCCAAATGGAAAGCGATTGAGGCCATGACCTCCGGCACAGTCGCCATCATCAGCTGCGGCACCGGATCGCCATACTTCACGACCGACACCGGCTCAGCCCTCCGGGCCATCGAAATCGAGGCCGACGTAATGCTGAAGGGGACACGAGTGGACGGAGTCTACACCGCCGACCCGGAAAAAGACCCCTCCGCCACCAAATTCGACCATATCACCTACAGCGAAGTCATCTCCCGCAACCTCAAGGTCATGGACATCACCGCCACGGCCCTCTGCAAGGAGAACGACATGCCTATCTACGTCTTCAACATGGACAAGGAGGGCAACCTCGCAAAGATGCTCGAAGGCGACAACGTCGGGACCCTCGTCAGCAACTCCTGACCTCCTCCCCCCACACTGAAATCATCTTAATACAATATTCATATGGAAGTAAAGGAATATCTCGACAACGCGAAAGACAATATGGAGCTCGCCGTGGAATATCTCGACGACACCCTGTCGCACATCCGCGCCGGTAAAGCATCCGCCCGACTGCTCGACGGGATTCGCGTGGACTACTACGGTTCGCAAGCCCCGATATCCAACGTGGCAAACATATCCGTGCCCGACGCACGTACCATCGCCATCACCCCTTGGGAGAAATCAATGTTCAAGGAGATAGAGAAGGCCATCATCAATTCCGAACTCGGAGTGACCCCGGAGAACAACGGCGAAGTGATCCGCCTCTCCATACCCCCTCTGACGGAAGACCGCCGCAAGCAGCTCGTGAAGCAGAGCAAGGCGGAGGCGGAGACGGCCAAGGTCTCTATCCGCAACGCCCGCCGCGAAGCTATCGAAGGCCTTAAGAAGGAGATCAAGAAGGGCCTCAGCGAGGATGCCGAGAAAGATGCCGAAAACGAGGTGCAGAAGCTCCACGACAAATACATGAAAAAAATCGACGAGGTGTTCTCCCTTAAAGAGAAGGAGATACTGACTGTCTGACTGCCACCAGCAAATGAGCCATAGCAGCCGTACAGACAAACGATCGCCCCTCGTTAGCATAATAGTGCCCGTCTATAATACGGAGGAATACCTGCGCCAATGCATAGAAAGTGTGTTGGCGCAGACTTATTCCGACTGGGAGCTTATCCTCATCGACGACGGCTCCCGCGACGCTTCGGGCCAAATCTGCGACATTGCCACGAGGAGCACTTCAAGAATAAAGGTCGTGCATACCAAGAACCACGGTCTTTCGGCAGCCCGCAACACAGGGCTCGACAAAGCCCGGGGGGAATATATCACCTTTCTTGATTCCGACGACATCCTGCATCCCCTGTTCCTGGAGCTGATGATGAACAAAATCATGCGCTACAAGGCAGAGATAGTGGCCTGCGAAATAAAGAAATTTGCCGACGGCTTCGACAGCTATTCCTCCATAGCCATGAGGCTGGGCTTCGACAGCTACGTCGAGAAGATGAGCTGCCAATGCTATGCCGGATCGGAAATCACCCGGAAAGCCTTGTACCAACGGACCATCAATTGCTCCGCCTGCGGCAAGCTTTTCAGCCGCCGCCTCTGGAAGGAAAAACGCTTTCGCGAAGGGACTATGTATGAAGACCTTGACATAATTCCCCGGATTCTCCTTGATTCGCGCCTCACGGCCATCTACGACATCGCCCTCTATTTCTATTGCCAGCACGGCGAAAGCTTCCTCCACACGTTCTCTTTCCGCAGGACCGACGTGCTTGAGGTGACACGCCGTCTTGTGGTCCACATGTCGGCCATATCCCCCTCCTTACGAAAAGGGGCGCTCGACCGCCAGATGAGCGCGAATTTCAACATCTTGGGATTGATGGAGGCAAATATCCCGCGCCTTGAGGGGGAAGAAAGGGAAAAGGCATCCTCGATTGCCGACGAATGCTGGGGGAAGATAAAAGAATTGCGCGCCGGCCGACTGCTCGACCGACGCGTGCGCCTTAAGAACAAGGCAGGGATAATAATAAGCTATATAGGGGGGAGATGGCTATTGAAGCTCCTTTATCGTCGATGACATATGCCATAGGGCTATCCCGGCGCTGACAGAGACATTGAGAGAATGTTTCACCCCCGCCTGCGGAATCTCAAGCACCATATCAGCCAGGTCGACTATGCGCTGGTCGACTCCTTCCACCTCGTTGCCCACCACGAGCAGGTAGCGCCTGCCGGCCTCGGCGGCAAAGCTGTCGAGGGGCACGCTGTCGTGGGCCTGCTCAAGCACGCAGACCGTCCATCCCTGCGCCTGCATTCTCCTCGCCTCGGCCACGGCGTCGCCGACGTGGCGCCAGCTGACGCTCTCCTCCGCCCCGAGGGCGGTCTTCGTTATCTCCGGATGGGGCGGACATCCTGAGATGCCAGCCATGACCATCTCGCCGACGAGAAAGGCGTCGGCCGTGCGTAGCATCGCCCCTATATTATACATGGAGCGGACGTTGTCGGCCATAATGGCGAGCGGAAGCTTTTCAAGCTCCCTGTATTGGCGGAGACTGCATTTGGTCAGCTCCACTATGTCTTTCTTCCTTCTGTCCATCTTCGGGCCTTATTCCGACATCTCAAGCATCCTCTTTATCGGCAGCACGGCCTTCTCGGCTATCTCGGCGTCAACCCGGATCTCCGGCTTGCCGTCGCGCAGGGCCTCATAGACCTTGCGGAGGGTGTTGAGCTTCATAAAGTCGCATTGGTTGCACTGGCATTCCGAATCCTCCGCGGGAGCTGCGAGGAAGGTCTTTTCGGGGCATTTGCGACGCATCTCGAAGAGGATGCCGCTTTCCGTCACCACTATATACTCCCGTGCGTCGTCCTTTTGGGCGAAGTCGAGAAGGGCGGCCGTAGAGCCCACCTTGTCGGCTATGAGCTGGAGCGGACGGCGGCATTCCGGATGCACGAGCACTTTCGCGCCGGGATGCTGCCTCTTCATTTCGTCGATCTTTTGGAGCGAGAAACGGTCGTGGACGTGGCAGGCGCCGTTCCAAAGGAGCATGTTCCGTCCGGTCACGCTGTTGATATATTCCCCGAGGTTGCGGTCGGGGCCGAATATTATCTTCTCATCCTCCGGAAGCTGCTCCACGATTTTGCGGGCGTTGCCCGACGTGACGACGATGTCGGTAGAGGCCTTCACAGCGGCCGAGGTGTTGACGTAGCTGATGACGGTATGGTCGGGGTGGTCTTTCACGAAAGCGGCGAATTCCACGGGGTCGCAGCTGTCGGCAAGCGAGCATCCGGCCGCCATGTCGGGGATGAGCACAGTCTTGCCGGGGCAAAGGATCTTGGCAGTCTCCCCCATGAAATGCACTCCGCACATGACGATGACATCGGCGTCGGTCTTTGCCGCCTGGCGGGCGAGGGCGAGGGAGTCGCCGATGAAGTCGGCTATTTCCTGTATTTCGTCGCGCGTGTAATAGTGGGCCATGATAAGGGCGTTCTTCTCCTTCTTAAGACGTGAGATCTCCTCGCGGAGCCATTGGTCGGTCATGCCGTCAGCCGTCGGTTTCATATTTTGATTTATTTAATAAAAATTTAAAACTTAATAAAAAAACAAACATCAACAATAAAGACTGTCGATAACTCCCAACAACTTTCTTCCTAAAAATTTGGATTTATGGGTTATTGAAGTTTGCCTCGGCTTTGTTGTCACGTTATCTACAGGTGCCTTTAAAGAGAATCAGATGATTGCAAGCTTTATCAACACGGTGTAGACAACTGCAAAGTTAATAAATTTTCATGACAGAGAATGTCAAAAACTGTAGAAAACCCTGAAGAAACTGTAGATTCGGCGGAAGATAACTTGCAACAACTAAATGCTGGAAATTTTAAAGATGCATAAAACATTCTCTCTCAGCGTATTTTTATAAATAGCAAGGAATATTGGAAATACTTATAAAGCTGTTTTCAACGGCATTTCTACGGGATTTCAACGGCATTTCTACAGGTTATTGACAGGTTGTCTACATTCCGGAGACAAGGAAAAGGCGCCTCGATTGCCGGTCGAGACGCCTTCGGAAGGGATGGATGCGATGTAGATTTATAAGAGAAGTTATTGAAAATGCAGAATCAGATAGAGTATCCCATTATCTGGAGAATGAGGGGGGAGAGGATGGCTGTCAGCAGGCCGTTTAGAGTTAGCCCGAGCGAGGAGAATGCCCCGTAGCGGTCGCTGCGTTCCATGGCGGCCGATGTCCCCATGGCGTGGGCTGCTGTGCCCATCGACAGGCCGCCGGCTATCTGGCTTTTTACGTGGCCGAGTTTTATTATCTTAAATCCCGCCATGCCTCCGAATATGCCGGTGCAGACCACGACGGCTGCCGTCAGTGCCGGGATTCCCCCTATGGATGCTGAGACCTCCATGGCAATCGGCGTGGTCACGGCTTTGGGGACGAGCGACATTATGACCGTCTGAGAGGCTCCCAGGAAGCGTGCCACAAGCACGACTGAAATTATTCCCGCCACGCATCCTGCCATTTCCGAGGCAATCAAGGGCAGGATCTGCTTGCGGATATTTCCGAGCTGTCGGTAAAGGGGTACGCCCAAGGCCACGACAGCCGGTTTCAGCCAGAAATCTATATAGTCGCCGCTTTCCTTATATTGGGAATAATCTATGTCGGCTGCAAGAAGAAAGCAGATAAGCACTCCGATGGAGACAAGGATTGGATTGAGAAGTTTGATTCCCGTGCGTCGCTGGAGATACTGGGCCATGACGTAGACGATAAACGTCATGGCTATCAAGAATATTTTATTGGTAAGAAATTCCATGTCAGTCGATTATTTCGGTTTGTTTTTCCAAGATGCCACTTTCGTGCGGATGATTTTTTCGCATACGCTTCCTGACGAACTGATGGGTGTGGCCTGTGACGATAAGAATTACGGCCGTGCTGACCACCATGGCTCCCGCTATGGGAATCCATTCGCGGGCGATAAGATCAAGGCAGCCGATAAGCCCGACTCCGGCAGGAACGAAGAAGAATCCGAGATTATGGGTCAGGAAATCAGCGATTCTGTCGACGTGGCGCAGCCTGACGATACGCAGTTTCAGTGAAAGAGTGAGGAGGAGCATACCCAGGATGCTCGACGGGACGGCTATTCCCGTGAGCCATACGATTAATTCTCCGAGTGCCAGAAACGTGAAGAGCACTCCGCATTGAAGTATAAAATTCATATCTCATGTTTTTTAATAAGGCAAGACCATCCCGTGAGGATTTTCATGGGATGGTCTTGCCTTACTTATTATATAAACGTTGAGAAGGGATAAAAGTTGTAGGAAGAGCCGGAAAAATGTAAGCGGGGACGTCTGAATCTGATTCAGAGGCCCCCGCAACATCAAGGTTACGAAAAGGTGATTTCCTTTTATTTTCTGTCAGTGCCGACACCTTGAAGACACTGTCGATGGTTTTGATTTTATAGCACAAAAAAAGGGATATGAAGCGCACTCTCCTGAAAGTCATAGACTTCCTTGAAAAGGTTTGGATCTGCCTATTGCAGGCAGCGACGTGCTCCCGACATCCGGTATGCAACTTTTATGCTTTGATACTATAACCTCTCAGCCAAAGGAGAGGTTCATTGACGTGAGATTTTTAACTTTTGGAAATACATTTAACGAAATTATATCGCAGGTCATAGTACGAACTATATTAAAATCCAAATAAAATGAGAAAAAAATTACATCCACCTTAGA
>VSPO01000053.1 GCA_009775375.1 Muribaculaceae bacterium
ATGGTACTGCGAAAGCGGGAGAGTAGGTAATCGCCGCCTTAGAAAAGGAAGCAGAAATGCTTCCTTTTTTTTTATGCACCCAGACCGGGAAGGACGGTCCCAAGACCTATCCGACCCGTCGACCCCGTCTGCCTCGTCAGATACGTCAGACCTGTCTGACCTGTCATTCCTGGTCGGAATAGGCGTCTTTATTGGTTAAAATTTCTAGAAAAGTAGCTTTTTTTCTAAGTTTGATTAATGGAGACGGTTGATATTCTTTTTTTTAGTAATTTTGCAATCGAATTAACCTAAAGAAATAATATGTATAGATTTAGTATCATAGCATGTGCTCTTGCCCTGGCTTTTGCGTTGCCGGTGGGATTTTGCCTCATGCAGCAGTGATGATGACGAACCCAAAAATGATCAGACGCTTCCTTACGTCAACAGTTGGGGAGAAGTGCTTCGTGGCGACAACATGGAGTTGCAGTTCTATCCCGACCATTTCGCTTACTATGGGAGTATACCTACAGCACCGAGAGCAGTCCGAATCTTGGTCTTAAGATCGAAGGAGAGTTCCCCGATTCCCGCTTCCTGAGCTACAACGTCTATGACGACGACGAGCAGTCGAGCAATTGCGAGAAGCCGTATAGCATAATGGATGTTGATATCGTGCCTGACGAAGGTTCCTCCAACCCGTTCCTCGGCTCTACATCCGACAATAAGAAATATACGGTCTATGTCCTTCCCGTAGATGCCCCGTCGAGCATTACGGCAGGTAAGAAAAATATCATTTGGTATGATTCCGATGTCAAGAAGGTCTGCACCATCCTTCGCTATTATATCCCCGAAGGAGGGATAGAGGGAGGCGTAAAGATGCCTATGATCAGCGGAATCAATCTCAAGGACGGCTCTCTCGTGCCCGCTCCCAAAAGAGAGTTGAGCGGACTTCGTGGCGAGATGACTATTCCTGGTGGAGCTTTCTCTTCTCAAGCCAACATGCTCTTCTTCCGTGCTCCGTTCTCATTCGCCTATCCCAACGGCCCGGCTGAATATTGCTACAACCGCAATGTGCTTGAGCAAGACAATGTGATGGTCTTCAATTTCAAGGCTCCGAGCGCCTCTCTGCGGGAACCACGTGAATCGACCATGTTTGGCCTTCCATTTTCCCATAAACCTTTGCGAGTGGTGGGGAAATACAGGTATAAATCGGGAGGCTCCACGCTTGATTCCGGCATGGAGGACAAATGCAGGATTCTTGCCGTCATGTATCTGACGGATGAAAAAGTAAAGCATCTCAACGGCTTCAATATCCGCACCAGCCCCAATATCGTGGGTATGGCGGAGATTGCCGACGGAAGTTCCACGCAGGGAGAGGGTTATCATGTATTCGACATCTCATTCAGGTATGACAAGGTGGTGGATCCCGAGTTGCTTGCAAAGGGTCGCTACAATCTTGCCCTGGTATTCTCTTCCAGTAATCGGGGAGATGTCTACGACGGAGCTCCCGGCAGCGAGTTGCTTATAGACGATGTTGAAATTATCTGCGAATGATTATGTGGCATAAGAGGATTATGATATTGCTCACGGCTATTTCTGCTTTCGGGATGGCCGTCTTCGGGCAGGAAGTCCGGAAGATTGACTACGACGTGGCGCTTGGTTTCAATATCGGTGCCACTACGCCTATGGGTCTCCCGGCGGAAGTCAGAAAAATCGACAGTTATAAGCCGACCGTCAATCTCTCGGTGGGCGCGGTGGCCAACTACATGCTCTCGCCGAAGTGGGGCATTGGAGCCGGATTGACATTTGAGACCAAAGGAATGAAGACCGGCATTCAGGTGAGGAACTATCATCTGACGATGAATATTGAGGATGGCACGGAAAAGGGCTCCAAAACCGGATACTTCACCGGCAAGATACGCAACACTACGAAGATGACGTATGTGACGATTCCTGTCAACGCCATATTTCGGCCCAATGAAGACTGGGAGATGGAATTCGGCCCGTATTTTTCCTATGCTCTCGACCGCACGTTCACTGGAAAAGTCAGCGACGGAGAGATATGAGCGTGCTTAACCCTGACACCCGTAAGATCGACATGAATACCTATAATGTATTTCTCAACATCGGACTTTCCTATTCCATCTGACGCGGTCGGTTAAGGCCTTCCCGCGAAGCGAAAAAGCGCTCTAAGACATCGACAGTGGCGATGCTTTAGAACGCTTCTTTTTGTTATTTTTCACGTGTTTCAGTCAGATTCCCGTCAGATTTCGCAATTCGTTTGTGCATTTCAATGAAATTGACTAATTTTGCAATTCGTAGAGCCATAAGGATTAGGCATTAAGGGAGGGCGCATAAACTCTCGGAGTGACAAACCTGTTCGATTCGGACTCTCAATAATAGCGAATTTTAAATTAAGAACAATTTCTGAATGTTCTCTAAGAAATATCAGTTGATCAACAATGTGGGAGGCTGGATCGTATTCGCCATCGCCCTCGCCACGTATTGGCTCACCCTTGAGCCGACCGCTTCCTATTGGGATTGCGGAGAGTTTATAATCCAAGCAGACAAGCTTGAGGTGGGCCATCCCCCGGGCAACCCAATCTTCATGTTGACAGCCCGTTTCTTTGCCAACTTCGCCACTGATGCCGGCAGTATATCCGTCATGGTCAATGCCATGAGCGGACTTCTCAGCGCGCTGACCATTCTGTTGTTGTTCTGGACTATAACGCATCTTGTCCGACGGCTTGTAGTCAAAGACGGCCAGAAAAAGGAGATATCCCTCCAGCAATATGTCGCCATAATGGGCAGCGGACTTGTCGGCTCGCTCGCTTATTGTTGGAGCGATACGTTCTGGTTTTCCGCCGTCGAGGGTGAGGTCTACGCTTTCTCCTCATTCTGCACCGCCCTGGTGTTTTGGTTGATACTCAAATGGGAAAACCGTGCCGACGAACCTCATTCCGATCGCTATCTTATCCTTATTGCTTATATCATAGGCGTGAGCGTGGCTGTCCATCTTCTTAATCTGCTGTGTATCCCGGCTATTGTCCTTGTGTTCGCCTACCGCAAATGGAAGGATATGAACCTCGTGAAGTCGCTCGTGACTCTCCTTGTCTCATTCGCCATCGTCATAGTGGTGCTTTACGGACTCGTGCCCGGTTTCATCAAAGTGGCCCAGCAGTTTGAACTCCTGTTTGTCAATGGATTCAATCTGGGCTTCAACAGCGGCGCGCTTTTCTATGTGGTGCTCACGACGGCGGTCTTTGTCTGGGCTATAGTAGAGCTTGACAGGCAACGCAACGGACTGATGATCCGCATATCCTTTCTGCTTGCCCTTGCTGTCTCCGGAATATTCTTCTTCGGCAATGGTTTCATCATCGGCTTCGTGCTGCTGGCCATCGTTGGCGTCCTGATGTTTACGAAATTCCGCCACAATCTGCCCGTAAGGGTCATGAATGTCGCAATGTGGAGCATAGCCGTCATATTCGTGGGCTATTCAAGCTATGCGCTCATACTGATACGCTCCAGCGCCGACACTCCGATGAACCAGAATTCTCCAGACAACGTCTTCGACCTTGCCTCTTATCTCAACCGCGAGCAATATGGCGAGAATCCTCTCCTATATGGCGAGACTCTCTACTCCTCTCCGCAGAAGGAACTGACAGGGGTGGCGCGCGATACGGTCACGTATACGGAGGATGGAAAACCGGTGATGCTCTCCACTCCCTACTACAGCCCGGTCATCAATCCTGGCAAGGCATTGTATTCAAAAGGGGTGAAGGGGACGGATCCCGTCTCTGAATACGGTTTCCTTTCACAGTCGGAAATCGTATCCAACCATACTCTCGGACAGCGTGGCGGGGAATACTACGTGAAAAGCGATTATAAGCCGGAGGCCAAGATGAATCCCGAGCTCAACATGCTTTTCCCCAGAATCTACAGCCGACAACATGTCGGCGGCTACCGACAATGGGTCAATCTCGACACCATGCCCGACCAGCTTAAGTCCATTTCCGCAATCGACCCTCAGACGGGCGACAAATTCCCTGAGCTTGACCTTCAGAGGGAGCCCAACTACAACCAGATGACCGGAAGTTTCGCATATCCGGAGAAACGCGTGTTCAAACCGTCGTTCTCCCAAAACCTTGCCTACTTCTTCAATTATCAGCTCAACCACATGTATCTTCGCTATTTTATGTGGAACTTTGCCGGACGTCAGAACGACATACTCAACCAGCAGGGAGAGCTCGACGCCGGCAACTGGATATCCGGACTTCCTTTTATCGACAATCCGCGACTTGGCGACCAAAGCCTGCTGCCCGCCGATCTCGGCGAAAACAACAAGGCCCACAACGTCTATTTCATGCTCCCTCTCATATTGGGTCTGATCGGCCTGATCTGGCAGTCGTTTGCAGGAAAACGGGGAATCGAACAGTTCTGGGTGGTGTTCTTCCTTTTCTTCATGACGGGTATTGCCATCGTGCTTTATCTCAACCAGACTCCCGGACAGCCGCGTGAACGCGACTATGCCTTCGCAGGTTCGTTCTATGCCTATGCGATATGGATAGGCATGGGTGTGGCGGCTTTGTGGCGTGGTCTTCTTTATCTTGCCGACCCGGAACGCAAGAAGCGTAAAAACACGACGGAAAATGGCGAGGAGCCCGAGCAGCTCCCCTCTATCGTGGAGGAGCCTGAAAGATTGGCGAAGACATCCGGCTATTGTGCGATAGTGGCTGCGGTAATCGGCCTTGTGGTGCCTCTGCAGATGGTCAGCCAGACTTGGGACGACCACGACCGTTCGCGTCGTTTCGCCGCCCGCGATTTCGCGATAAACTATCTGGAGAGCCTTGAGCCGAATGCAATAGTGTTCTGCAACGGCGACAACGACACGTTCCCTCTCTGGTATGCCCAGGAGGTGGAGGGTGTGCGCCCTGACGTCAAGATTGTCAATCTGAGCTACCTCAACTCCGACTGGTATGCCAATCAGCTTCGCCAGCAGAGCTACGACGCGGCCCCGATCGCCTTTACGGCCACTCCTGCCGACTATGCCTACGGACGTAGCGACGTGACTATCTTGGGGCGTGAGAATGCTCCCGCCGACCTGATGTCGAGCCTGAAAATGGTGTATGAAGGAGCCGGAAGGGATGCCAACGGCTATCCGACGATGCCGAGTGCGGTCATAAGCATCCCTGTTGACAAGGAAGCCGTCGTGAAGAGAGGCCTTGTCGCCGCCAAGGACACCGCCGACATTGTCGACAATATCGTGGTGGACTTGCGCAATACCAACACTTATCAATCGAAAGGCTATCTAAGCCTCGGAGAGATACTGATGCTTGATATTGTGGCCACAAACGCCGCCAACGGATGGCCCCGTCCGATTTATTGGGTGACCACCGTCGGAGAGGACTACCACGTAGGCCTGACCCCATATATGCGGTCCACCGGCATGGCCCACCAGCTCGTGCCGACCATTCAGGATGGCCTGCCCGCACGCACAGACCGTGCGTATGACGTGGTCAAGAACTACCGATGGGGTGGCGCGGATGTCAAGGATGGTGAGGAAGCGCCGTATTTCGACGAGACTGCCCGCCGAATGCTGCTGACTACCCGCTCCTCAATGCTCGACGTGGCTTCCGAACTTGTATATGAGGGAGACACCAATCCCGACTCCGTGGCTGCCAAGGCCGACTATAAGAAAGCCTTGGAAGTGGCCGACCTTATGGAGAAGAACCTGAGCGAGAAGACGGCCCACTACGGAGTGGCGATAGCTTCCACTCTCGGACAAATCTACGGCGAGCTCGGACAGCCCGAACGTCTCAACGACAAGAAGCTGACCGAGAAGGGAGTCTCCATTCTATGGAACCTTCTCGAACGCTACGCCCCTTACCTTGCCTACAACCGTGAGGTCGCGATGAGCTTTGGCAATCCGTCGCTCACGTATGAGTCAAGCATGATACCCTATCAATACTATCGCTTCGTGGATCTTTACAAGGAGTTTGGAGGCGACGAAAAAAAGGTAGAGACTCTTGTCAAACCTTACGGCATGAGTGTGGCCGACCTTAAAAAGCGCTACGAGCAGGTCTACGGCAAGGGTGCGTCATCAGGTTCGGCCGACCTTAACGTGGCCACGGTGGCTGCCTCTCCCGACAAGATACAGGCTTATGCCGAGGAGATTGCCAAGTACTGCGAAGTGGCAAACGAGCTTGCAGGGCTGTCTCCCGAAGAGTATGCTGCCAGGGAAGAAGACCAGAGGCTCATCGACTCCATGCTTTTCCAGGCGATAAAATATTTCAGGAGCGTCGGTGGAACTGATGCGGATCTCAACAAATATGACAACTACAAGCGTCTTGACCAGGAGCGCACAAAACGCCTTAACGACGAATACATGCGCAACCATCCTGAGATGGCGATGTAAGACTGTATAAGAAGTTCTTAAATAGACAGAAATGTTGATAGAACGACCACCGCGATGGTTCAGATGGCTTTTCCCTGGAGCAGTGTTCAGGATGCCGTCGCGAGAGAAAGGGCGCAAGAGGGTGTTTCTGACGTTCGACGACGGTCCTATACCTGAGGCCACGCCATGGGTGCTCGACGTGCTCGACAAATACGGCATTAAGGCCACCTTCTTCATGGTGGGCCAGAATGTGGAGCGGCATCCCGAATTGCTGGAAGAGGTAAGGCGGCGCGGACACTCCGTGGGCAACCATACGCTCCATCATCTTCAGGGAGCGTCTGCCACGACTATCCGCTACATGCGCGATGCCGCCGAAGGGGCGGAGCTGACCGGCTCCACGCTTTTCCGCCCTCCCCACGGCTGGCTGCGCCCTCGCCAGCTGAGGGCCTTGAAGATGCACTACAAGATCATCATGTATGACCTTGTGACCAGAGACTACAGTCGCCATATGTCGCCGGAGGATGTAGTGGAGAATGTGAAGAAATATACGCGCGACGGGTCGATAATCGTTTTCCATGATTCCATAAAGAGCCTACCCCGTCTCCGGACGGCTCTCCCCGAAGCATTGGAATGGCTGACGGCCCGGGGATATGAGTTTGAGACGATCCGGCCTTGACAGGCAATGGCGGGGCGAATTGGAAGTCAAGAGTTTTTGTGAGAATTTAAAGCAATAGTCAAGAAAGACAGGATATATACGCAGGAATATGAAAAGAGTGCTTGTTGTCGGAGCCGGGGGATTCACCGGAGGCTTTATCGTGACGGAAGGACTTCGCCGGGGCTGCGAAGTGTGGGCTGGAGTAAGGGAAACCACTTCGCGCAAATATCTCGACGACCCCTCCATCCATTTCCTGACCCTTGATTTCGACAATCCCGAGACACTCGCCGGCTCTATGGAAAAGGCTCTCCCGGAGGGGGAGAAATGGGACTGGATTATCTACAACCTTGGAGCCACCAAATGCCTCTCATTCTCCGACTTCTCTAAAATCAACTGCGACTATCTGCGCGATTTCACCGATGCGTTGTCCGCTTGCGGGAAAGTCCCCGACAAGCTGCTTTATATGAGCTCCCTGTCGGCGATGGGACCCGGAGACGAAACCGGCTACACCCCTTTTACAGAGGATATGGTGCCACGACCTAACACTAAATACGGCGCGTCGAAGCTGAAAGCGGAGATGCATCTTGCGATGTCGGGTCTTCCATATATTGTCTTTCGCGCCACCGGCATTTACGGCCCTCGCGACAAAGATTATTTCCTGATGTTTGAGTCGATAAAGAAAGGTTTCGACTTTTCCGTGGGCTATCGCAAGCAGCTTCTGAGCTTTATCTACGTCGAGGATCTCGCAAGGGGAATCTACGATGCTTTGGAAAAAGCCCCGACCGGGGAGACTTATAATGTGGCGGAAGGGAAGGCCTATACGCAGAAGGAGTTTCGGGAAATTGCCTCCTCAGCGGTTGCCCGCCGTCATGTTGTTGGAATCGCTTTGCCGTTGTGGGCTGTCAGGACGGTTTCGTTTGTGGCAGAGAAAATCGGCGTGGCAAAAGGGAAACCCTCCACCCTCAACAGCGATAAATTCAATATAATGAAGCAGCGCAACTGGGCGGTCGACATCAGCAAGGCCCGCAGGGATTTTGGATTCAATCCGGAGGTGGAGCTTCGCGAGGGTGTCGGCAAGGCCGTCGGCTGGTATAAACGTGAAGGATGGTTATGATTCAGTCAGACACCATTACGGCAGTGGCTTCACCGCCTGTCGCCGCCGACAGCGTCCCTGCCCCCATAGTCCCTCAAAAAGGCAATGTCCGCCCTGTTGCCGTCCCCGATGGCGATGCCGGTCAGGTTGCGTCTGCTGTAATGACGGCAACGCCCGACAGCGTCAGTCCCGACACGGTCAAAGCAAAGGAGTTTGGAATCATCATAACGGCAAGAAAAACTCCGGAAGTAGCCTTGAAGACCGATAATGCCGAAGGCATGTCATACGTGCTCGGCGGATTGCTGCTTCTTTTCTGCATCATCGGCATAAGATTTCGCAATAATAGAAAATACATGGGGCGTCTTCTCCGCGACATGGTGGAGATAAGGATGCGTGGCAACGTATTCGACCAGACCGTCAGAGAAACCTCCTTTCTTGTGCTCCTGAACCTTCTTTGGGGATGCTCGGCAGGCATCATCCTCTGGGGACTTCTGGGCGCAGGGCTGCCCGACGTTTTCCAAATCGGCATGAATGCTCCCCCGGTGGAAGCGCGTCCTGCCGCCACGATGGCCATATGCATGGGAATCGGCGTCGGCTATACTTGCCTGATGGCTCTGGCCTACATCACGGTCGGCATCGTCTTCTCCAACCGAGTCAACGGCCGGATGTGGCTAAAGGGATTCTCGGCCGGAAACGGAGTAATGAGCTTTATATACTTTCCGCTTGCAATGGTGCTGATATTTTATCCCCAGTGGAGGGAAAATCTGCTTTGGGTGGCCCTGATAACGTTCATTTTGGCCAAAATCGTATTCATTTGGAAGGGATTTAGGATTTTTTTCACCCAAATTTCGTCGTGGGTGCTTTTTTTGTACTACCTTTGCAGTCTGGAAATAGTTCCGTTGATTCTTACCTATTTGGCAGCCCTGCAATTGTGCAATCTGTAGGAGGAAATATGAGCTTCGCGACCGACTTGGCTTGCGGTTGAGGTCTGCTTTAAAGAGAAGACGATGAAGATAAAGAAGATATTGGTTTCCCAGCCTAAGCCGACTTCCGACAAGTCGCCTTACTATGACATCGCGAAAAAGCACGACGTGGAGATAATCTTCCGGCCGTTTATCAAGGTCGAAGGATTGTCGGCCAAAGAATTTCGCCAGTCTAAAATCAATCTTGCCGATTTCACAGCGGTGATTTTCACGGCCCGGACGGCCGTGGACAATTTCTTCAGGCTGTGTGAGGAATGCAGGGTCAACGTGCCCGACACAATGCGATATTTCTGCACGACCGAACAGATAGCGTTGTATCTGCAGAAGTATATCGTCTATCGCAAGCGCAAGATTTCCTATGGCCTGACCGGGCGCCTTGAGGATGCCCAGCTCATGCAGGCAATCCAGAAAAACCGCGACCAGAAGTTTCTCTTCCCGGTCTCCGACGTGCAAGTCGGGGGGACACAGGCTCTCGACAATCTGAAGATCAACTACACGCCTGCCGTGATGTATCGCACCGTCAGCAACGACTTCACCGAAGAGGAGCCGTTCGACTACGACCTGCTGCTCTTTTTCAGCCCCGCCGGGATAGATTCGCTGCTTAAGAACTTCCCCGACTTCGGCAAGGAGGGTCAGCGCGAAGTGGCTGTGGGCACGCTCGGAGCCGCCACGGCCAAGGCCGTAAAGGATGCGGGCCTGCGCCTCGACATAGAGGCCCCGACAAAGGAGAATCCCTCCATGACAGGAGCGCTCGACGCCTTCCTGACGGAGAACGCCAAGAAAGAGGGGAAAGAGTGATGGTCAGCCTTAGCGATTCTCTCCTCTCGCGGCTCTATCTGAAAGACACCGCGTTTCAGCGGCTAATGCAGAAGCGCATATTCAACGTGCTCCTGATAGCCACCCCCTACGACGCATTCATGATGGAGGAGGACGGACGCGTCGAAGAGCTCGTCTACTTCGAATACGTCTCCCTCAATCTCTCCTCGCCTCCGCGATTCGTGAAAGCCGCCAACTATGAGGAGGCCTATCGTGAGCTTGCCGAGAAGAAGTTCGACCTGATAATAGCCATGCCCGGCGTGGATGTCAGCGAGACATTCCGCGAGGCCCGCAGGATCGACGAAATGTATCCCCACATCCCCTTCGTCGTGCTGACGCCGTTCTCGAAGGAGGTGCGCCGCAGGATCGCCAATGAAGACCTTGCCGGAGTGGACTACGTCTTCTCCTGGCTTGGCAACGTCGATCTTATATTGGCGATAATCAAACTTATTGAAGACCGCATGAACGCCGAAAACGACATACGTGATGTCGGCGTGCAGGCGGTCTTGCTTATTGAAGACTCCATACGTTTCTACTCCTCTGTCCTGCCGCATCTTTTCAAGTATCTGCTGAAGCAAAGCAAGGATTTCTCTACCGAGGCCCTCAACGAGCATGAGATGATGCTCCGCATGAGGGGGCGCCCGAAGGTGTTGCTTGCCAGGGATTATGAGGAGGCGAGAAGGCTTTTTGAGAGATATGGAGACAACATGCTCGGGATAATCTCCGATGTCAGATTTCCCCTCGGAGGGGAGAAAAACCCCGGAGCCGGATTAAAGTTCGCCTCGATGGTCAGGAAGAAGAATCCTTTCCTGCCCATAATCATGGAAAGCTCTGAAGCCGAAAATCGCGATAAGGTGAGGGAATCGGGCTACGTCTTTCTCGACAAGAATTCCAAGACGCTCCCGCAGGATTTGCGCGACGCCGTGGAGAAGCACTTCGGCTTCGGGGATTTTATCGTGACCGACCCGGCGACGGGGATGGAGGTGATGCGTATCCACGACCTGAAAAGTCTCCAGAACAATGTCTTCAACATTCCCTCCGACGCGCTATTCTATCATTGCAGCAACAACGATGTCTCCCGCTGGCTCTATTCCAGGGCGCTTTTCCCTATAGCCGAGGCCGTGAAAGGCTATCGGTTTACGAAGATGGAAGAGGTCCCGGCCATCAGGAAGCTCATTTTCGAGTGTATCGTGAAATACCGCCGGATGAAGAACCGTGGAGTCGTGGCTATCTTCAAGAAAGACCGGTTTGACTTCTATAGCAACTTCGCCCGCATCGGAGAGGGAAGCCTCGGAGGGAAAGGGCGCGGCCTTGCGTTTATCGACCAGATAATCAAGCGCAACCCTGTCTGCGACGATTTCAACGGAGTGCAGATTACGATTCCGCGCACCGTCGTGCTTTGCACCGATATATTCGACCAGTTCATGGAAATGAACGGTCTTTATCCGATCGCACTGTCCGACCGGCCAGACGAGGAGATTCTGCGCCATTTCCTGGCGGCGAGCCTGCCCGACATGCTTATAGAGAATTTCATCGCCCTTTTCGACGTGGTCGACAAGCCTTTGGCCGTCAGGAGTTCGTCGCTTCTCGAAGACTCCCACTATCAGCCGTTCGCCGGAATCTACTCCACGTATATGATTCCTCATCTGAAGGATGTCGACGTGATGCTGCGGATGCTCTGCGACGCCGTAAAGAGTGTCTATGCCTCCGTCTTCTTTGCCGACTCAAAGGCATACATGAATGCCACGAGCAACGTCATCGACCAGGAGAAGATGGCCATCATCCTTCAGGAGGTGGTGGGGCAGGACCACGACGGCTACTACTATCCGAGTTTCTCAGGCGTGGGGCGTTCGCTCAATTATTATCCCGTCAACGACGAAGTGGCTGAAGACGGGGTGGTGGAGGTGGCAGCCGGGTTGGGCAAGTATATTGTCGACGGCGGATTGTCGCTTCGTTTCTCGCCCAAGCATCCGGGGCATGTGCTTCAGACCTCGACGGTGGAACTCGCCTTGCGAGACACTCAGACCTCTCTCTACGCCCTCCCCGACATACCGCCCAAAAGCGAGGATTTCTCCACCGACGACGGCTTCAACATCGTAAAGATTCCCGTGGCCGACGCCTTCAAGACGGGGGCATTGAAATATCTTGTCTCCACATTCGACTTCAACGACCGCATGATACGCGACTCCGGCTCCGGGCCGGGCCGGAAGCTCGTCACGTTTGCCAACGTCTTGCGCCAGAATGTCTTCCCGCTTGCGGAGGCCGTTGACTTCATGCTTTCGACCGGGCAATATGAGATGGGGCGTCCGGTGGAGATAGAGTTTGCCGGACTGATTCATCCCGACGCCAACAAATCGGAGAAGAAGGGAATGCTCTACTGGCTTCAGATAAGGCCGATTGTCGACAAAAAAGAGATGCTCGATGACTCAATAATGAACGAACCGGACGAGGACCTTATCCTTCGCTCCGAGACGGCCCTGGGCCACGGCGTGATGGACAATGTCCGCACCGTCGTCTACGTCAAGCCCTCGACGTTCAACAGCGCGAAGAATCCAGAGGTGGCGCGTGAGATTGCGGAGCTCAACCGGCAGTTCACCGAGGCTGTCGAGCCGTACATACTTGTCGGCCCCGGCCGTTGGGGGTCGTCTGATTCAGCCCTCGGCATTCCCGTCAGGTGGCCTCAGATCGCCGGGGCGCGTCTTATCGTGGAATCTGCTTTGCCGGGCTATCATATCGAGCCCTCGCAAGGCACTCACTTCTTCCAGAACCTTACCTCTTTCGGGGTGGGATATTTCACGATCGACCCTGTGCACAACTGCGGTTTCTACGACGTGGACTATCTTAATTCGTTGCCTGCGCTCTACGAGAGCGAGGCATTGAGGGTCGTGAGATTCGACGAGCCCCTTACCATCGCCATCAACGGCAGAAAGGGGCATGGAATCGTGGCGAAACCGGGAGTGGGGAAAGCAAGAACAGATGCTCCGGCCCCGGATATGGTCTGAACGATAGTTTATGATGGATATTGAAGAATGGAATATATGGAGGGTGATGCTTCATCCGAAGCTCGCCCTCTATTCTTTGGATAATGCCGATATCATGGAAAAAGAACTCAGAAGGCGCCTTGAAGCTACTCTCGGAGAGCTTGATGCAGAGCGGGAGACGACGCGGGCCAACAGTCTGGAAATCTCCAGGCTTGCCGACAGCATAATGCAGAAGGAGACGGAGCTTAAGGCCGTCAGGAGCGAACTCGACGACGTGCTGCGTCAGTTGGAGGAAGCGCGTGAGGAGCTTGAGCAGCGTCGCGACGTGGAGACCCAGCTTAAGGAATTTGACGCAAAGCTGACGAAGGTGGAAGACCTTAAACGCGGTTATGAGAAGAGAATCGACGACCTGCAGCGTCGTTTGCGCGACGCTGTCGGGCGGTTGTCAGCAAGGGAGGGGTCGGATCTTCTCGACCCGGGAGAGGAGTCTCCTAAGATCGACATGAAGCAGCGTCAGACGGTGGTGAGGGTCATCACCCCGGCGCAGCCGGCGGCCGAGCCGCAGGCAAAACCAGCGCGCGTGGCCGGAATCCCGTCAAGGAAACCGTCTGCAGAGGCCCGTCGCATGGAAAGGAGGAATGCCAACAACGACGACTGGCTGATGGATCTCCCCGACGATATATAGAGCACGCTATAGGAAATCCTTCCTATCCTAAGAGATGGGAGAGGATTGATTCTCCGTTGGAATAGGGGTAGGGGATGAGGCAGACGGCGAGGATGAGGCCGGCGAAGATGAGGGTTATGATGAGCGTGCCCCAGCCGACGAGAGCCGGGGGAATCTCTCCAAGCAGTTTCCTGACTTTTTCCGAGCGAAGCTCTATGTGGTTGTTGTCAGCCATTTCCGAGCGAAGTTCTACGTGGGTGTCGGTAGCAGTTTTCCTCTCTTTGGCATTCATCTGCAGATGTGATTACTATAAATTTTATACGAATCGAGAGAAGTCGGTCAGTCGCATGTCTCCCTGTTCTTTGAAGGTCTGGTGGAGGGCGTAGCACGCGCGGAGGTTGTGGGCGATGTGCCCGTGTTCGCAGATCTTCAGATAGTCCCACATAAGCTGTTTGTAGTCGGGATGCACGCAGTTTTCGATTACGGTCAGTGCTCTTTGTCGCGGGCTTTTCCCTCGCAGGTCGGCCACGCCCTGCTCCGTGACGATTACTTTCACGTCGTGGTCGCTGTGGTCAACGTGTGTCACCATCGGGACGATCGAAGATATCCTTCCCCCTTTCTGGGTGGAGGGGCAGAGGAATATCGAATACCATGCGTTGCGGCAGAAATCGCCGGAGCCTCCGATGCCGTTCATCATGTAGGTGCCGTTGATGTGGGTGGAGTTGACGAATCCGTAGATGTCGCATTCAAGGGCTGTGTTCATGGCTATCAGACCGAGACGGCGCACCACCTCCGGATGGTTGGAAATCTCGCTGGGACGCATCAGCAGCTTTCCGCGATAGAAGTCGATGTCGTCCATAAACTGTAGCATGGTGTCGTCGGAGAAGGCGAGTGCGCAGGTGGAGGCGAAGCTGCATTTCCCCTGCTGCATGAGGTCCATGACGGCGTCCTGCACCACTTCGGTGAACATTTCAAACCGTGGGATGTCGGGATTCTCGGCCAGACCGTAGAGGGCGGCGTTTGCGACGTTGCCGACTCCGCTTTGGATGGGTAGGAAGTCGGCGGGCATACGTCCGTTTTTCAGTTCATAGGCGAGAAATTCGGAGACGTTGAGGCCTATGGCGTGGGTGACGTCGTTGAGGCGGGTGAACGAGCTGATGCTTTCCGATTCGTTAGAGGGAACGACTCCGATTATCTTTGCCGGGTCGATTTTGAGCACCGGAGAGCCGATGCGGTCTGTCGGCTTGTAGATTGGGATTTCGCGGCGGTGGGGAGGGTCGAGGGGGAGGTAGTTGTCGTGGAATCCCCGGAAGGATGTCCGGTAGTAGGAGCTGTATTCGATGATGACCTTCTTTGCCATTTTGGCGATGGTCGGGGTCATTCCGAGACCTGCGCCGAGCACTACTTCCCCTTCGGGATTCATCTCCGTGACCTCTATGACGGCGATGTCGAGGTCTCCCACGAATCCGTAGCGCATATCCTGAGTGGCATGGCTGAGGTGGGGATCGTAGTATTCTATCAAATTATTGTTGACGGCCTCGCGGGTGGAGGGATTGCCTTGATAGGGCATTCGTTGTCCGATGGCGTTGGCGCGAGCGAGGGCTCCGTCGACGTAGTCGTTGGTGGAGGCGCCGGTGTATAGGTTGATTTTGAAAGGCTCGCCTTGTTGATGCAGACGATTAGCCTTTTCGGCCAGTGCTCCGGTTACGACTTTTGGCGTTCCGGATGGGGTGAAACCGGAAATTCCTACGTTGTCGCCGTTTTTAATGTGGCTGACAGCCTCTTCCGCTGATATGAATGGAAAACTCATCTGTGGCGTTACCTTTTTAGTTTTAATTTTGCACAAAAGTAGTGATATTATTCCAAACAAGCATCAAAAGGGGGATGTTTTTTTGCCGAAAAACGATAAAAATTGCACTCAATCGAAAAAAGTGCGCATCCCGAGGGCACGTAATGCCCCGGTTTTTACTGTGGATCTTGCTCTAATCGTTTCTTTCAATTTCATAAAAAAGGAAGAAACATGTGTAAGAGAAAGATTGAGGGGATAAAGAAATTTATTTTTTTGAGAAATCCCATCGGAGGGAGAGCATTATATAATTTGGGATGCTGTTCACATAGGTTTCGACCATTGATTGCGAATTGATTGAATAGGAAATGCTCTTGACATTTCCTAAAATATCATATCCATCAAGAATGATGGATATTCCATGTCTGTTGAATTTTTTTGAAAGGCGGGCGTTCCATACGAGTTGATTGTCATTCATTGCCTTGGAATCAAAGCCTCTGTTGGAGTACATTTTCAGGTCGGAGGAAAACTCTATGTCGTAAGGAAGTTTAGCCCGTCCCCGGAAGCCATAGCTAAATCGGAATACGTCGATGTTGCTTATTTCCAAATGGCGCGACGTGGCTTTGCTATTTGCCACACTTACGTCGAATGCAATAAGGTTCTTTCGAAATGAATATTCAAAGCGAGAGTTGTTGCTTATCGTCAGGTTGTCGACAATGCTTTTCGTAGATGTCTGAAAGTCATCGTATGAGAGCAGTCCTACATAATGTTTTGGGTATACCCTGAAATTATTTCTGATTCTGAACCTGTTTTTCCTATCAACCATGAGATCCGCGTTGATATTGGCCCATCCCTCCCTATTGCCGTTGACATTCATTGGTTTCCAGGTCTTGATGCCGGTAGAGGGATTGTAGGAATAACTCAATGAGGTCTTGCCTTGTTGGAAGATAGCCTTTAGAGTCACATTGAGCAACAGCCTGCTGAAATATCTTTTCTTTGATTGGAAGCCGCCCTCTATGACGTGGCTCCACCCTCGTTTAAGAAGGGGATTTCCGAGACGGATGTTAAGAGGATCGGAGTCGAAGCGGACATCTACAAAATCCATCAAGTCGGGCATAAGGGTCTCGATGCCGTATTGGAGGTTAAGGCGTGGCGCCATGCCCGGAAGAAACCATATCAGATTCAGTTTGGAGTTGACGTAAGGATAGCGTTTCTCGATTCTTTGTTCGTTTATGCCGTGGAAATCAAGATGACGGGAGAAAAGAGAGACCTGTGGCGTAAGATACAGTTCGAATCTCGACAACTCCTTTCCATTTTCTTGGCTTGATTTATAATAGTTTATCCCGAGGTTAAGGTAATGATGTGTGCTGTGCCATCCGGAGGTGTAGCTGTTTTGATTGTCGAACGACATCATCTCCCTTGGGAGAAAGATGCCTGAATCGTGGAGGTCAGTTTTTTCGTTGTCAAACCAGTTGTCGGAATTATACTTCTACCAATGGCAAAATCCATATGAGGGGGAGAAGGTCCATCTGTAGTCAGGTTTCCAGACGAAACGCATTCCGAGCCAATACTGATAAGAATGGTATTCTTTGGGGTTTTCCCTTTTGGTTATGGTTGCAGGGGAGGAGATTGTTTGTAGAAGGGAATTGTCGTTATCTCGGAAATTCCCTTTGTTGAAATTGCCGTTGCCAAGAATAGAGAGTCCGTGCTGGCTGTTGATTTTGAATGTAGTGTTGAAATCCCAATTAAAAAGGAGGTCTTTGCTTTTTGAGCGGGAAGAATGGAGATATTTATTTATAATGTCGAGGTCTTCCGGAAATCCTGCTGTCAGTTGTTCCTTTAGGTCGGTTGGGTTGCCGGGGTTGGTTTTGAAATTGGCGGTGGCTTCCGATATGTCGGCTTTATTGTCTTGATATGAGAGCGACAGATTTAATTTCGAACCATAGTTACTGCCTATCGTCGGTTTCAACTCAATGGTGTGGTTGGTTGATAGCTTTAGGTCCCTTTTGACGATGTCTGTCCAATTCCGTGAGTATTGACTGCCGGTAGTCAGGAAATTTTCTGTTGAGGCGCGGGAATTATCATCTTGATGACGATATGATGTAATGGCTGATCCGTTGAAATCAAATTTAGAGTCTTTGGATGAGAGCTGGTAGTCGATGCCTCCTTCTTTGGTAGAGGTGATTCCTTTGCGGGATGATGTGGGAGTCCACGTTCCGCTACGTCCAGGATTTCTTGTCTCGTTGATATTATTTAGAAAGGCATAGGCTCCAAGTCTGACGGCTGATGAGTAGCCGGTGGCAAACGCTCTCCCCCGGTATCGATGGTTGGAGCCTGCGCCAGCCTCCGCATTGGCTATCCAAGAAGCCTTATAGCTTTTCTTCAGGATAAGATCCATCACCAGCGGATCTTTCTTCGCCCCGTCCTGAGCGTTTTTTCCGAGGACTTTTGAGACGGTGGATGCTTCTTCATAAATTTTGATGTTTTTTACGGCGTATGCCGGAAGATTCCGCATGAGCACCAATTGGTTGTCTTTGAAAAAGTCTTTACCGTTCAACATCAGTTTGTCGATAAACTGTCCGTTGACGTGAATCTGGCCTTGTTCGTTTATCTCAGCGCCTGGTAGTTGCTCGATTAATGCGTCGAGCATAGAGCCTTGGTCAAGATTGAATGCGTCGGCGTTAAAAGAGACCGTGTCTCCCTTATTTACAAACTGCACGATAGAGGCCGTGACGGTCACTTCTTGAAGGTTGTGAGTTTTTTCAAAGCGTGTTAGTTTCCTGATTGGGATGTCGCCGAGATCGAGCGCCGGTTTATCCAAAGAGACAGGGATGTATGCGGTCTTATAATCCGGGTGAGATAATTTCAGTATTATCTTGTTGTCGGGAGTGGTTACGATCAGTCTGAAAGGATTGAAGATTGAAGTTTCATCCGGGTATTTATTGTAAAAAACGTTGCAGTCGGCTTGAGCGAGCAGAGTGCTGTCAATGCTAATGGCTTCAACATGTATCGTATCTTTTATCCCTAATCTTGAGGCATTGTCAATGACTTTTCCCTGAATCGCGATATTCCTTTCTTTATGATTTGCCTGTTCGGCATGTGAAAAGAGAAACACAACTAAAGAGATTAGCAGAATGATATTGCGTAAAGTACTCATATTGCTATTGTAAAAGGATTTTAGGGTTAAGTCAGATGAAGAATATATATAAGTAAATCCACGGTATAACCCATGGGTTATACCGTGGATTTAGATGATTACACAATAGGAACTTCGCCGGGGTCTATTTCTTCACAACCGCAATCGCAGTCGCAATTCCCGTTTCCACAACCGCAATTACAATCACAGTTGCAGTTCCCATTGCCTCCTGAATCAATTCCCATTGGACGGGAATTTCCCATTGAAACGAAGCCTCCTTTGATATGCAGCTCGTCAATCTCCTCGATGTCATTGACTTTACTAAGGAGATTCTCAAAGAAATCATTCATAATTTGAGTCTTTATATGTTATTAATTCAAAGAATGGCTCATCATGACATTCAATTATTTCATCTTTTTTCAAAAGTGGTTGCTTTACGATATTCTCATAAAAGTTACTTAGAATATTTAAAGCATATTGGTCCTTCTTTGACAGGAAGTTGTAGGAATCTTCTTTTCTAATTTATTTGTGGAACAACCGCCATTACATATTGGAAGTATTTTGCATTTTAAACATAAAGGGTTAGAATATTTAATATTCATTCGTTTAAAATATTTGTCATTCCATTTTAATGTGCCGTCGTTGAGTAAAACCCCTTTTCTATTTCCATTGGAGAATTCCCTTGCTGTGCACTTGAATAAATCGCCATTATAATTTATGACAATGGAATTTTCCTTGTCGGCATAGCAAATATGCCGATGAAAAATGAAGTCACTTCCCACATTAAATCCATTATCCCTTAATTCGTTTATATAGTTGAAAACATTTTTTTTCAGATTCTCGCTTTTTTCCCCAGATTGCCAGATTTTCTGAAAATTACATCTAAGATTTTCTCTAAATGCTAAAGGAATAGATTTTAGATCTTCAATGACATCCTTGAAACAGAAAATATTGTCGGGAGTGTAATTAAATCTAAGGCTGATATTGAAGTTTTCTTCAAGCGCTAATAAGATATTATTCATTATTATGTCATAGGTTGGTTTGTTGCCAATACCAACTCTGGATTTATCATGACACTGTCTATTCCCATCCAATGAAATTTGGAACGAAGATTTTTCTAAGCCAAGCTCGGCTAATTTTTTTAAGATAGGTCTTTGCAATAGAACTCCGTTAGTTGTAAATCCAGTAGATAGTGTGATATTTCGATTTTCACACTGAGTCTTTGCATACGAAAGAAGAGGATAGATAACATTATTCCAACCAAGAAGAGGCTCTCCTCCAAAAAAGGATACATTTAATTGTTTTAATTTATTATCAGAGATTTTGGTCTCAATTAATTTTTTGACAGAATCCATGACCGGTTGATTCATCATAGATCCTTTTTGATGTGTTTCATAACAATACCAACAATTTAGATTGCAATCAAGAGTAGGGTTGACAATTATATTGAAATACTCTGGATTCTTGTCTAATCGTTTAAATGATTCAATTAAAGACTGCTCCTCGTCAATTTCAGTGTCTACAACAAAACCGAAGTTGTGTAAATTCTTATATAAATCAGGATGGATATTGTTAAGCTTGTCTATGGATGAGGCGGTGCTTTTAATTCTCTCATAAATCTTTGAATTAAGAGCAATCGCTTGGCCATTAGTAAGATTGTAGATGAAATACAATCCATTTATATTGAGGAAATATGTATACTTAGAGAACTTGTTCATGAAGGAATACTTAAAAATTTTATGCGTACAAAAATATTAAAGATAATTGACATTTGCAAATTATATGTTTTAAAACATATAAGTAATCGTAAAAAAATAAGTTGGTAAAAAATTTATGATAGATTTTGTTCTGATTTTGTTTGGTGTCGTTATGTTTTTTTAGTATTTAGTTTTTGTTGTTTTTTTAGTCGGTGGGTTTGTTGGGGTACCACGGCCCTTGGCCGTGGCACAGTAATGCCATCCGGCGGTTGTTTTTGTTTTTGGGTTTTTGTTTTCAGTTTTTTGT
>VSPO01000054.1 GCA_009775375.1 Muribaculaceae bacterium
TTTTTGTTGCCTTGGAAAGACTCGAACTCTCACAAACGGAACCAGAATCCGGTGTGCTACCATTACACCACAAGGCAATTTCTATTTCTTAAGCGGAATCTCTTTCCCGCCGTGTCGGTTTGACGGTGCAAAATTAGTAGTTTCTTTTGAAACCGCCAAACTTTTTTAGATAATTTTTTGAGCGGATGCATTTTTTATTTTGAGAGATATCGGGAACTCGAAGTGTTGCAAAAAGTTAAAAGAGATAGCGAAAATAAACCTTCGGTTGCCATTTTGTCTATAAAATACAGACAATCCAAAAGTTTAACGCTAAAATGACAATGTTATGAGACGTATTGTTACCTCAATGATTCTCTCCTTCATATTGCTTTCAGGTTCCGGAGTGGCTTTTGCCCAACACGGACATGGCCGTCCGCATGGCAATGGCCATTATTCCGGAAAACACCATGGCAGACCAATAAGGTATCGTCATCGTCCGACTCCTCCGCCTCCCCGCCATCATTATCATCACGGCCCAATGCATCCGCCCGTAAATCTGGGGCATATGGTGGCTTACCTGACGCGTGGTTGCAGCGATGTGGCGGTATGGCAGATTGATTATGACACGTACATCGTCAAATATAGGAGAGGGAACAGGCTTTATACCCAACAGTTCTATCCTTACTATGATGAATATGCAAGCCCCAGCAGGATTTCTGTCGGTTGGCGTCCCTCAAGCCCTTGGAATTTGATTCCGTCGATAAATCTCAATATCAACATATGAGCACAGGGGGCTTCCATATTGACATGCGTCGATTATGATTGCGATTGAAAATAAGAAGGGGTCGGCATTTCCTAATGCCGACCCCTTTTAAATGAGTTGCAATACTGAGAATTACGTGTTTTTAAAATCTGATTTTCAATAAAAAGGTTTGTTGCAACGTTATGTATTTATGGTGTTTTTCGTGATGTCCCCACGAGGGAATAACGATAAGATAAATTATGAGTGAAAAAATAATCAACATAAAGGGGGCAAGGGTCAATAATCTTAAGAATATCGACCTTTCGCTCCCATTGAATAATTTTATAGTAATAACGGGAGTCAGCGGATCAGGGAAATCTTCGCTGGCTTTCGACACGCTTTATGCCGAGGGCCAGCGCAGATACGTGGAGAGCCTTTCTGCATACGCCCGTCAGTTTCTTGGCCGTATGGCAAAGCCGGAATGCGACTACATCACGGGGCTTCCTCCCGCGATTGCCATAGAGCAAAAGGTCGTCACGCGAAATCCGAGAAGCACGGTCGGGACGTCGACAGAAATCTACGACTATTTGAGGATGCTTTTCGCCAGAGTGGGGCACACGTATTCCCCATTGACAGGCAGGGAAGTAAAGAAACATACTATCGAAGACATAGTCTCGACTGTCTTGTCGTATCCGGAGGGGACAAGGGCGGCTGTGCTTGTGGATATAAACGTGCCGGAGTCGCGCACGATGAAGGACCAGCTCGCGATATATCTCAAAGAGGGATATTCTCGCGTAGAACGTGGCGGAGAATTCATCGACATCCAGCAGCTGCTTGAGTCATCCGGGGATGAAGATATCGAGGGCTGTCGTCTTTTGATCGACAGGCTAACCGTGTCGACCGACAAAGAGGAGGTGTCGCGACTGACAGACTCCGTGGAGACGGCGTATTTCGAGGGTCACGACCAATGCCTGATAAAAGTATGGGCGGAAGACGGGAGCCATGAGCATTCGTTTTCGAGAAAATTCTCGGCAGACGGGCATGAATTCAGAGAGCCCACCGACCTGATGTTTAATTTCAATAGCCCTTATGGAGCATGTCCGGTGTGTGAAGGTTTTGGGAAGGTCATGGGCATATCGGAGGATCTTGTCGTCCCCGACAAGACGTTGTCTGTCTATCAGGATGCCGTGCAATGCTGGCGGGGCGAGAAGATGAGCGAGTGGAAACGCCATTTGATTCATATTTCTTCGAAATTCAGTTTCCCGATCCATACTCCTTATATAGAGCTGACGCCGGAAGAGAAGAAATTCCTTTGGGACGGCAACGGCGCATGGGAGGGCATCAACGGGTTTTTCAGATGGGTGGATGAGAATCAATACAAGATTCAATACCGTGTGCTAAAGGCGCGTTATCGCGGGAAGACGGTCTGCCCGGAATGTCATGGCTCCCGGCTTCATGCCGATGTGGAGAACGTGAAAATCGACGGGCGCACCATAACGGAGCTTGTCAGGATTCCCGTGACTGAATTGAGAAGACTCTTTGCCGAGCTAAAGTTGCCTGAATCGGATGCAATTATAGCAAAGAGGCTGCTGACGGAAATCAACAACCGTCTGGAGTTTCTTGATGAGGTAGGGCTTGGCTATCTGACTCTCGACAGATTGTCTTCGTCGTTGTCGGGCGGAGAAAGCCAGAGAATAAATCTTGCCACGTCGCTTGGCTCATCGCTTGTCGGCTCACTATACATCCTTGACGAGCCGAGCATCGGGCTTCATTCACGCGACACGCAAAGGCTCATTACAGTGCTGCGCAGGCTTCAACAGATAGGCAACACAGTGGTGGTGGTGGAGCATGACGAGGAAATCATGCTTGCGGCCGACTACATCGTGGATATAGGCAAAGATGCCGGACGGCTCGGAGGCAACGTCATATACCAGGGAAACCTCAAGGAGACTTTGGAATCCGGAGAGGCCTCGGATTCCTACACGGTGGATTATCTTAGAGGCAATCGCAAGATTGAGTATCCCTCTCTCCGCAGACCGTGGAAAAATTATATTGAAGTTGTCGGTGCGCAGGAAAACAATCTTAAGAACATAGATGTCAAATTCCCTTTGGGGGTAATGACGGTGGTCTCCGGAGTCAGCGGTTCCGGAAAGTCTACTCTTGTGAGGGAGATATTGTATAAGGCATTGTCGCGCCATCTTGGAGAGGCTACGGACTCCCCCGGTTGCCACCGTTGTCTTCAGGGCGATCTCTCGCTCGTGAAGGCCGTGGAATTTGTCGACCAGAATCCAATCGGGACGTCCTCCCGCTCGAATCCCGCCACCTACCTTAAGGCTTTTGACGAAATAAGAAAACTTTTCGCGGAGCAGCAGCTCTCGAAGCAAATGGGATTCACGCCATCTTATTTCTCATTCAATTCCGAAGGAGGAAGATGTGAGGAATGCAAGGGGGAAGGGACAATAACCATCCCAATGCAGTTTATGGCCGATATCCAAGTAGAGTGTGAAGTATGCCACGGCAAGCGATACAAACAAGAGGTGCTTGATGTCTTATATCGAGGTAAAAGCATTTATGATTTCCTCGACATGACAATCAACCAGGCAATCGAATTTCTTGAAGAGGAACCCGGTACGCTTGAGAAAAGGATAATCAAGAAACTCCGCCCATTGAAAGATGTCGGTCTGGGCTATATCAAGCTCGGGCAAAGTTCATCCACATTGTCGGGGGGAGAAAATCAGAGAGTGAAGCTTGCATACTATATATCGCAGGAAAACCTTGACCATACGCTGTTTATATTCGATGAGCCTACGACAGGATTGCATTTCCACGACATTGCGACGCTTCTTCAGTCGCTCAATGCATTAATCGCTAAAGGACACAGCGTCATTATCATTGAGCATAACATGGACATGATCAAATCAGCCGACTGGGTGATCGATGTCGGCCCCGAAGGAGGGGAGAACGGAGGCAACATAGTAGTGGCAGGCACGCCCGAGACCGTTGCTGAATGCTCAGAGTCATATACGGGAAAGTATCTAAAATCAAAACTGACTCATTGATATGAACGGCAACCGAATTATCAAAGCCATATATGTGGCGGCATTGGGATTCGGATCCCTTTTGCCGTTTTCGTCGTGTGGCAATGTAAAGACCGACAACGGCGAAGCCATGGCCGACCAATTGTTTGAGAAGAGTGCCAATGTCATCAAAGGATACACCGACAGCCTTGCCAACGTGGCCGACAGTGCCACGTTGAGAAGGCTGAAAGATGGTTTTAATGAGAAGATGTCGAAAATCAATTTTCAGTTCCCCGCCGACACCGACCTTAAATTGTCGGAGGAGGAGAATGATTCTTTGATACGACTAATCGACAGGCTCGTCGAAACGATAAGGGAGAAGGAAGCAGCTTTGGTAAAAGACAGCATTTGCAATCCATTGCCCGGCGACAGCACGCTTGTCAGCAGCTTAACACCTCCATCTCGCAACGCGAGCAATTGAAATTCAATTCATATTGATTTTTTGCTCCTTTAAGAAACAAGGGTTCTGGCAACGACCGGAGCCCTTTTTCTTTTTTACACATTCCCAATTCCCGGAGAATGCAGTGGCGGGTGGTCATAACGACTGTGGAGGCCTGTGTTTTCACTCCCGCAGTCTCCAGTGCAGGTTCAATTTTTTCCACGCCATGATCCATGTAGAATGATATAGCCATATTATTGGCAACATTGTCGTTGAAACGAAGCTCTTTGGAAGGGAAGACGGCATTGAGGTTTTCCTGGTGGCGCATGTCGAAGCGATATGTCGTCTTGTTTGTCTGGTCGAGGAGCGAGACCAACTCCCTTCGAAGCCTTGAGATTTCCGACAGGGGGATAAAGCTGTCGGCTGGTAATGACGATGAATAAGAAAGAAGCTTGTAGCTTGTGTTGCCAAGCTTTGCGAATTCCTTTGAATAATCCATGGCTTTGTTGGCTTTGGCCGGGGCTATGTCAAAGGGGATTTTAATCGATACGCCTCTTTCATCCTTTGCGCTGACGCCGCTGCACGACATTTCTACGTCTATTCCAATCTTCCTTTCAGCTGTCTTCTTAGCCATGGTCTTTTGCCATTCCACGTCAAACGTGCGATGGATGGCGCTCCCTTTAGGTATTGAAACTTTTCTCCCGGGGACGATTCTTCCATGCTCGATTTTATTGACGTTGACCCCTTGATAGTTTCCGTCATTGTCAAAGAAACTGATGCCATCGCCATTGTTAAGGCTGTTGATGTCGCTGATTGTTTCCCCCATTGATTTTGGTGTCAACAGTGATGCTATGGAGATAGGTCGGCGTTGCTTTAGGAAATAGTCCGTGAATCCACGGTTGAAACTCTTTTCCGGATTTGGAATGAAGGAAATGTCGCTCTTTCCGAAAGAACTCCGATGGAAGCACCCTCCACTGTTGCTGACGATATTATCGAGAAGCAGATTGTAGAGGGAAGTGATGTTTTTGACATAGTCCATGTCTTTCAGTCTTCCCTCGATTTTAAACGAGCTGACCCCTGCCTCAATCAGGTCGGGCATCAATGCGGAAGCATTGAAATCACGCAGGGATAAGAGATGTCGGTCGCGGGCTATGACATTTCCCTCTGCATCCATAAGGGAAAAGGGCAATCTGCAGATTTGGGCGCATTCCCCACGGTTGGCGCTTCTTCCCGTAGAGGCGCAACTTGCGCTGCATTTGCCTGAATAGCTGACGCACAATGCGCCATGAACGAAGCATTCCACAGGAACATCCACTGCGTCGGATATTTCTGCTATCTCTTTCAACGACAGCTCTCGTGCGAGAACGAGTTGAGAAAATCCTGCCTCCTGAAGAAACCTTGCTTTTTCAGGCGTGCGGATATCGCATTGTGTGCTCGCATGAAGCGCAATCGGGGGTAGCGACATTCTCAGCATTCCCATGTCTTGCACGATAAGGGCATCCACTCCTATATGGTATAAATCCCGGCATAGACGTTCCACGGTCTTGATTTCGCTGTCGTAGATAATAGTATTGACAGTGACATAGACCTTTGAGCGGAATTTATGAGCATAGTCCACCACCTCCGCTATGTCGTCGAGAGAGTTGGCGGCGGCTTTCCTTGCTCCATGGCTCGTCGCTCCTATATATACCGCGTCGGCACCATGCCTGACGGCTTCTATCGCAATAGCCGCGTTAGCGGCGGGAGAGAGCAGTTCGAGCCCTCTTCGTTTCCTGTTTACCATGAGTCGCGAAAGGGGAGGTTTTTATCGTTTGTCGGCTTTCCCCTCATAATAGTTAACGAAAGCCTGGCAGATTTTTGCATATGCTCCTGATGTGGGATAATTGCCGGAGAAGCACCAATCGCCTGTATGGTCGGGAATTGCCATGCGCAAATCCTCCATACTGAGATAGACCACCTTGATTTTGGCTTTACAATTGTCGGGGGTGACCATTCTTGCAATCTCTTCGGATATTGCATGTCCCGACATCTGCGCGTAAAGGAGACGGACAAAGTTTTTCGTCCGCTGCTTTTTCTCAAGAGAAAGTTTGCTTTGACGATAAATCTCATCGAGAATCTCGCCTTTACCTTCCCTCGTGGCGATATTGACGGCGGCTCTGAAGGCTATAAGTTCGCCGAGCCGCGACATGTCGATTCCATAAAAATCCGGATACCTCACCTGCGGAGTGCAGGAGACTACTACGATTTCCTTCGGGTTGTATGTGTCGAGAATTGAGATCACCGACGATTTCAGAGTTGTGCCTCTGACGATGCTGTCGTCAACAATGACGATTCTGTTTATCCCTTCAGGAAGCTGGGGAATCATCTTTATGTAGCTTTTTTCTACGAGGTTTTCTCTTCCTTTCTCTGTGGATATAAATGTCCGCAGGGCTTTCCCTTTCTCAATCAGCCTTCCGAAATTCACCTTCTTTCCATCTTTTCTCAAAAGCACGTGAGGGGAATACTTTTCAGAATAGTCTCCTGCGAGGCTTTGGGCATCGACCGGAAGGGCGACGTCAGCAAAGTGGGCCACCATTCCAAGGAATGCTGATCGCGCGGAGGCCGGCACGAATGAAAAGAACGTATCTTCCACGTCATGGTTGCCTATTTCTTCCACATGCTGGGCGAGAAGGTTGCCGAGTTTCTCGCGTTCCAGAGTGATTTCTCCGCCATCGGCCCTGGAGAAATAAATTCTTTCAAAAACGCACTCCCTTATAGGCTTCTGCTCAATAACTCTCTTGAATGATATTTTCCCTTCATTGTTGACTTTGATCATCACTCCCGGCATGAGCTGCCTGATTTCCGAGGGATCGATACCTGCCGATAGTGAGATGGCGGATTTTTCGCTTGCAACAACCACCTTCTCGTCGTCGGCATACCAGAATGCCGGCCTTATCCCGTGGGAATCCCTGACGGCCCACCATTCCCCGTTTGTGTTTATCCCACAAATGACGAATCCTCCGTCCCATTTTGGGGATGTTGCTTCGAGTGCGGTTTCAGTGTTGAGTCTTTTCCCCTCTTTGTCCCATGTATGATAGGCAATATGCTTAAGAAGCACGTGGGTGTCGGCTTGTGGGTTTGACTCCACGCCTTTTTTGTCGAGCCAATCATATATTTCGGAGGTGTTGATGAGATGAAAATTGCCGCATATCATCAATGACTCTGGATTATCTCCCTGATGATCGTGGCGGAAGGGATGAAGGAAACACTCCCCGGTCAGTCCGGTCGTGCTATAGCGCACGTGGCCAAGCATGAGGTCGCCATAGAAAGGCATTTCCGAAGATCCCCATTCACGTTCGGAGGCTATCTCCTTCTCGATTCTTGCTGAAATTTTTTCTACGGCATCAGCCCCTTCCTGTTTCATCTGGAAGACGCGCGGAGCCCTCCCTGCAATGTCAATACATCCTATGCCGGCTCCGTCCTGCCCGCGGTTGTATTGCCTGACAAGCATTTTTTCAAGAAGATGCAGGCCATAGAAAGCGTCGCCATACCGTTGCTGGAAATGCTCTTTCGATTTCAACAGCCTGACCATCGCAACTCCACATTCGTGTTTCACAAAGTCCATATTTTTTTTACCTTTAAACTTAAGTTTCTACCTATGATTGCTAAAAGGCAAGCGTCCGGGGAGAGCTGTTGAACTCTACCCGGACGCTTGTCCTATCTCTTAAACATTCTGTCGATGTCCCGGCGGTCTTCCCGCTCTTTTATCGTTTGCCGTTTGTCGTATTCCTTCTTGCCCTTACCTATGCCGATTACTATTTTTGCGTATCCTTTTTCATTGATGAATATTCTCAAAGGCACGATAGTGAACCCGGCGTCGCTGCTTTGCTTGGCAATTTTGGCGATCTCTTTTTTGGAGAGGAGAAGCTTTCTGTCTCTGCGGGATTCGTGATTGTTGTAGGAGCCATAGAAATACTCGGAGACGTGCATTCCCTTGACCCAAACCTCGCCATGGTCAACGACACAATAGCTGTCGGTCAGATTGGCTCTCCCTTCCCTGATCGATTTTATTTCCGTGCCGGTCAAGACCATCCCGGCTGTATATGTGTCTCCAATCTCGTAATTGAAGTGGGCTTTCTTATTTTTTATATTGACCTGATTCGCTTTCATAGCAATGTTGTTTAATTTGGGAGTATGGCCTGAAGAAACCAGTCAATCAGACAGGGAACCCCGACAATCAGGCCACTCAGAATAACCGTGAATGCGGCCTTTTTGTTTTCGGGAAACTTGAAAAACCTTACGCCCCTGCAGATTGCATATATCGTCCAGATGGGAAGGAATATCAAGACAGCCCATAGCATAGGGAAAATGTCGAGAAGAGTGAAAAACAGGCAAAGCGTTGAAAGGGAGATGCACACGAAGATTTTTGAGAAATCCTCATTGCGGTATTTTTCAAGCTCATTATGCATCAAGGCTTTCATGATAAGCATGATGCAGAAATAGCCAAAGAAGAACGAGACGAATGAAGATATGGCCGACACAATGACTTCTGCCACCGGAGTCCTCGTGTTGTAGACTATTCTCATGAATTTGCTCAATGAATATATGCCCAAAAGAGGATAGAAGCATTTCTGCTGCATCTCTTCTATCCCAGGCTTGCTTCTTCTCACCGATTTCCAACCCTCAATAGGACTGAAAAGCACTTTAAGCATAAGAAAAAACGGCGATGAACCAAAAGAATCGCTGCTTTCCCGGTAATGGTCTTCCGAGAGGTCGACATCGTTATTGCCCACCTGCGAATAGTTAGGGCCTGAATCGTCAAGATTATGTTTGTCTGCATATCCGGAAGGATTGTCGTTGTCGGGATATTCAGAATAGACATATATATTGTCGTTGTCTTGCTCTTCTATTTTGTTTTTTGTTTCTTCCATTTTCTGTCTGCAAAGTTAAGAAAAAACGGTAATATATACAAAGGCAAATGATAAATTGCAATGCAAAAAAAGTTGATGACGGTGGATATCAGATTCCATTAAACCGTTAAGACTGAAAAAATGTTGTTAAATATGAATAACTTTTAATAGTAGTGAATATGAATAATGCTTCAAGGTGGCTTCGTGGCCGAAACGACAATGCGTGTTTTGACTGGAAGAGATATCTCCTTTCATTCGGAATAATGTTTTCTTCAATGGGTGCATATGCAGTGCAGAATGATTCAATACCGGCGTCGGGCTATCCCGAAGATATACGTAAAAACGACATGATGCAGTCTACCCACGTAATTGGCGAATCGCAAGCGGGGACGCATACGGACTCCATCATGAAGCGTTTGAACACCTTTTATATCGACCAGTTTCGTCATTTCCAGGATCCGAGAGCCCCATATTTCATGTTTATGAGCAAAGACGGAAAGCTCGCCATGGGTGTCGGTGGACTTATAAGGATGAGGGGATATTTCGATTGGGACGGGGCTCTGCCCTCAAGCGGCTTTTCTCCATATTTGATTCCAATCCCCAAGGATAAGTCGAATATGAAGAATCTTTGGGCCACTCCGGCCGGAACCGGACTGTTTTTCACGATTCTCGGAAATAGCGCGATCTTTGGGGATTTTATGGGATTCATTCAATGTGATTTTTCCGGCTACAACCATCGCGATTTCAAACTTAAGAAGGCCTACCTTCAAAACAACCATTGGACCGTAGGCTATGCCACCACTACCTTTGAAGACACCTCGGCAGAACCCCCGACAATCGACGGGGCGGGTCCTAACGGAGTTAATTCACGCGCCAACGTATTGCTGCGATATACTACGACGTTCAAGAAAAAATGGACTGTAGCGGCTTCTTTCGAATTCCCTAAATCTTCTATAGCGGCCGACGGTGAATATACAAAAGCATGCAGTGACTATGTCCCCGACATCGCTGCTTTTGCTCAATTTCAATGGGATGGGGGCAAAAGCCATATCAGGCTTTCCGGTCTGACGAGGGTATTGTCGTATAGAAATTTGATTCAACAGAAAAACCACGATATTTTTGGATGGGCGGTGCAGCTTTCCTCGGTGGTCAAGGTTCTGCCACAGATGAATCTTTTTGGAATTGCTTCGGTCGGGCAGGGGCATTCATCCTACACCACTGACCTCGCTTGCGATAGTTTCGATCTTGTCGGCAAACCTGGAGAGAAGGGCACGCTATATGCGCCGACTGCAGCGGGCTTCGTTTTTGGAGCCCAATATTATTTCACTCCTAAGGTGTTCGCCAACATTGCCTTGTCGGAACAATGCTACTATCCCAAGCAAAATCCCGGAAATTCCACTTATAAATACGGACTCTATGGCGCGGCCAACATATTCTGGGATATTACCCCACGTTTTGAGATTGGCGCGGAATATCTTCTTGGCAAAAGAATGAATTTTGATAAGACCAATGGCTGCGCAAATAGACTCACGGCTATGCTGATGTTCAGTTTCTGATGATTTTATTTCCGGAGGCCGTGAGAATATCATGTTTTTGTTGTAAATTTGCACTCTAAGACAAATTAAAAATGGGAGTCATTGTAGATTATAAGGACGTAGAAATAGAAAGAAGCGGGAAAAATGTGCTGAAAGGCGTGACGTTCTCGTTGTCAAAAAATGAATTCCTCTATCTTGTGGGTAGAGTCGGGAGCGGCAAAAGCAGCCTGATGAAAAGCATGTATGCCGACGTGCCCATTGCCAAGGGGAAGTCGGTGGAAGTGCTTGGTTTCGATCTCTTGAATTTAAAGGCAGGAAAGGTGCCGTATCTTCGTCGTAAGATAGGCATAGTGTTTCAAGATTTTCAGCTGCTTCAGGATCGTTCTGTCAGTGGCAACCTTAGGTTTGTGCTTCGTGCCACGGGCTGGAAAAACAAAGGAGAGATCGAAGACCGCATAGAAGAGGTGCTGGCATCGGTCGGCATGGCTAATAAAAGCTACAAAATGCCTCATGAACTGAGTGGCGGAGAACAGCAGCGAATCGTGATTGCACGGGCCCTGCTCAATAAGCCTGAGTTGATAATAGCCGACGAGCCGACAGGCAATCTTGACCCTCAGACGGGCTATCAGATCGTGACCTTGCTCCATGAGCTTGCCGATTCCGGTCATTGTGTCGTAATGGCCACCCACAATCTCCAATTAGTGGATGATTTCCCGGGCAAAGTGATGAAATGTGAGGGCAAACAGCTAATCGTGGAATAAGAATACATAATTTATTGAAAAAATTAGCGAAAAATTTCTTCAATTGAAAGTTAATGTCTAAATTTGCATCAAAGGATGTGGATTTGGACATTCCTTAAATCTGTCTGTGAAATTCTCAGGCTTGTCAGTAGATCTCTTTTGTTGCTGCCGGGCCGGATGTCGCAGCCGACAACGGTTTTTGGTTTGCCAATTTCTATATTCTAAGAATACTGATCAAATTTCATATATCATATCTAAAGCTGTAGGTATTTATGGCAACAAACCAAGAAAGACTATTCGACATGTTTGAGCCTACGTCGACGGAAGACTGGCTCGCGAAAATCAATGTCGACCTCAAGGGTGCCGATTTCAACAAGAAACTTGTATGGCGCACCAACGAGGGTTTCAATGTTCAGCCATTCTATCGCAGGAGCGATGTCAAGGATCTGCCCCACATGGGCACGCTTCCCGGACAATTCCCCTACGTCAGAGGCACAAAGGACTCAAACGACTGGCTTATCCGCCAGCAAGTGGAGGGGGATTCCCCGGCTGAGATTAATAAGGAGGCTCTCCACATTCTCGACCGTGGCGTGGATTCCCTCGGAATCAAAGTCGGTCGCGACGTGACTATCGATGACCTCAAGACCATTCTTAAAGGCATCGACCTTGGAAAGGTCGAAATCAATTTCTCATGCTGCCCCCGCAAGGCCTGTGAGCTTACCAAGATGCTCGTAGAGATTATCAAGGATGCTCAGGCTGAAAAGATATTCAAAGGCTCAATCTCATTTGACCCGTTCAAACGCCTTTTGCGTCATGGACTTGCTCCGAATATCGACATTACGGCTCAGGCTCTTGAGATTCTCGATATTGTCAAGGATGTAGAGGGTTTGGCATGTTTTGCTGTTGATTCATACTTGCTTAACAATGCAGGTGCCTACATCACGCAGGAGCTCGGATATGCCCTTGCCTGGGGAGCGGAATGGATGTCTCTGCTGACTGAAGCTGGCGTTGAGCCATGTGTAGCGGCAAAACGCATAAAGTTCAACATGGGCATCTCGTCCAACTATTTCATGGAGCTCGCAAAGTTCCGTGCGGCTCGTATGCTGTGGGCGGAAATCGTCAAGGCTTATGGCGCGGCTGATGAATGCTGCAAAATAAAGATTCATGCCGTGACAAGCCAATTCAACCAGACTATCTATGATGCTCATGTCAACCTGCTCAGAAGCATGACAGAGACCATGAGCGCAGCTCTGGCCGGCGTTGATTCAATCGAGACGCTCCCGTTCGACCTGCAATACAAAAAGCCTGACGAATTCAGCGAGCGTATTGCCAGAAACCAGCAGCTCCTTCTTCGTGAGGAGAGCCATCTCGACAAAGTCGTAGACCCTGCCGGAGGTTCATACTACGTTGAGACTCTGACGGCCTCTATTGCAAAAGTGGCATGGGAGTTGTTCAACAATGTCGAAGACGAAGGTGGATTCCTCGCTTTGCTTAAGGAGGGTAAAGTGCAGAAGGCTGTCAACGAGTCTGGTGTGAAGCGTCATACGGATGTCGCTCGTCGTAAGGAAGTGCTACTCGGGACCAACCAATATCCTAACTTCAATGAGACGGCACTTGGCAAGATCGAGAGCGGCGAATGCAGCTGTGGTTGTGGCTGTGGAAGCGGCGAGGTAGTCGACGGAGCCGTTGATTATCTGATTTTCGACCGTGCTGCAAGCCAGTTTGAGCAATTGCGTCTTGATACTGAAAGAAGCGGCAAGCGTCCTAAAGTGTTCATGCTGACTATTGGCAATCTTGCCATGCGCCTTGCAAGGGCTCAGTTCTCTTCCAACTTCTTCGGATGCGCAGGCTACGAAATCATCGACAACATCGGATTCAACACCGTCAAAGAGGGCATCGACGCGGCTATTGAGAAAAAAGCCGACGTGGTCGTTCTTTGCTCAAGCGACGACGAATATGCCGAATTTGCTCCGCAGGCCTACGATATGCTCGATGGTCGCGCCATGTTTGTTGTGGCCGGTGCCCCCGCATGCATGGAAGAATTGAAGGAAAAGGGGATCGAAGATTTCATCCATGTCAGAGTGAACGTACTCGATACCCTTGTCAAGTTTAATGCTAAACTCCTTAACTGAAATGAGACCGAATTTCAAAGAAATAAATATTGAGGCTGCTGTCGCAGAGAAGCACGCAGCCCCGGCCTCCAAAGGTCAGGAGGCAGAATGGATCACCGCTGAGTTAATCCCGGTGAAACATGTATATACAGAATCAGACCTTGAGGGTCTTGAACATCTTGACTACGTATCGGGTCTTCCTCCATTCCTAAGGGGGCCGTATAGCGCGATGTATCCTTTGCGTCCCTGGACAATCCGTCAGTATGCCGGTTTCTCTACCGCTGCGGAGTCCAACGCTTTCTATCGCCGCAACCTTGCCTCCGGGCAGAAAGGTCTGTCCGTGGCATTCGACCTTCCGACCCATCGCGGATATGATGCCGACCATGAGCGCGTGGTAGGCGATGTCGGTAAAGCCGGTGTGTCTATCTGCTCGATTGAGGATATGAAGGTTCTCTTCGATGGCATCCCTCTAAATAAAATGTCAGTCTCCATGACTATGAACGGAGCCGTGCTTCCGGTTCTCGCGTTCTATATCAACGCCGGCCTTGAGCAGGGTGCGAGACTCGACGAAATGGCGGGTACGATCCAGAACGACATCTTGAAGGAGTTCATGGTGAGGAACACCTACATCTATCCCCCGGCATTCTCGATGAAGATTATCGCCGACATCTTCGAATATACCTCGAAGAACATGCCGAAGTTCAACTCAATCTCCATCTCCGGCTATCATATGCAGGAGGCAGGAGCCACCGCCGACATCGAGCTCGCTTACACGCTTGCCGACGGACTGGAGTATCTTCGCGCAGGCGTCAACGCCGGCATGGATATCGACTCGTTCGCTCCCCGTCTCTCTTTCTTCTGGGCTATATCTATGAATTATTTCATGGAGATTGCAAAGATGCGTGCCGCACGTATGCTCTGGGCAAAGATTGTCAAGCAGTTCAATCCGAAGAATCCTAAATCGCTTGCTCTCCGCACCCACAGCCAGACTTCCGGATGGAGTCTCACGGAGCAGGATCCATTCAACAATGTCGGTCGCACCTGCGTGGAAGCTATGGGAGCCGTTCTTGGCCATACCCAGTCGTTGCATACCAACGCTCTTGACGAGGCTATTGCCCTCCCGACCGATTTCTCCGCCCGTATTGCCCGCAACACCCAGATTTATATTCAGGAAGAGACCTATGTCACCAAGCAAGTGGATCCTTGGGGTGGCAGCTACTATGTAGAAGCCCTGACCAACGAGATTGCCCACAAGGCATGGGAACATATTCAGGAAATCGAGAAGCTTGGCGGTATGGCGAAGGCTATCGAGACCGGCTTGCCCAAACTCAAAATCGAGGAGGCCGCCGCAAGAACCCAGGCCCGTATCGATTCCGGCAAGCAGACAATCGTCGGGATCAACAAATATCGTCTTGACCACGAAGACCCGATCGATATTCTCGAAGTCGACAACACGGAGGTCAGAAAAGAGCAATGCGCAAGATTGGAGGATTTGCGTGCCAACCGTGACGAGGCTGCCGTCAAGAAAGCTCTTCAGGACATCACGGAATGCGTGAAGGATCCCTCCAAGGGCAACCTCCTTGATCTTGCTGTCAAGGCTGCCGGTCTTCGCGCATCGTTGGGAGAGATTTCCGATGCTTGCGAAGCAGTGGTCGGACGTTACAAAGCTGTCATTAAAACTATTTCCGGAGTGTATAGCAGTGAAGAAAAGGGTGATCCTGAATTTGAGGAAGCCCGCAGAGTAGTGGCTGATTTCGCGAAACGCGAAGGCCGTCAGCCGCGTATTATGATCGCTAAGATGGGTCAGGACGGTCATGACCGTGGTGCCAAAGTCGTGGCTACAGGCTATGCCGATTGTGGCTTCGACGTCGATATGGGGCCATTGTTCCAGACTCCTGCCGAGGCTGCACGTCAGGCTGTAGAAAACGACGTTCACATTCTCGGTGTGTCTTCGCTCGCAGCCGGGCATAAGACGCTTATTCCGCAGGTGATTGCGGAACTCGAAAAGCTGGGCCGTCCCGACATCCTCGTGACTGCCGGAGGCGTTATCCCCGCTCAGGACTACGACTTCCTCTATAAAGCGGGTGTCTCGGCCATCTTCGGTCCCGGTTCACGCATCCCGAAGAGTGCCATCGAAATGATTCGCCTCCTCAACGAGCAGCGCGAGGCCGAATGATTGATGCGAAATAGTAATATTTTGAGGATTACTTAACGTAATAACTTCCTTTCAAGCTGGGGATTGCGCAGATGCGCAATCCCCAGCTTCTGTATTTAGAGCGCGATGAGCTGCAACATTATATTCAAAAGAATTGTTGATAGAATATGATACATCAAATAGACTTCGATACATTCTTTTTTGCCATACTGTTGACGCTGATTGCAGGCATGTCTACGGGGGTAGGCGCTCTCATGGCCTTCCTTACACGAAAAGATAATAAGAGAGTACTTTCCTGGGCTCTTGGCCTTTCAGCAGGAGTGATGGTCTATATATCTTTTATGGAGATGCTCCCAGAGGCAATGGCCGATATGAAGAGTCATTTTTCCGATTCTTCCGGTGGATGGTATGGCCTTTTGGCATTTTTCTCAGGCATCGGTCTCATTGCTCTCATCGACTGGATAGTGCCCGAAGCCCAGAATCCTCATGAAAACCATAGCATGGATGAAGTAAAGCCTGTATGCGACGAACATAAGCATTTGAAAAGGCAAGGATTCCTTCTGGCTCTTGCAATCGGAATACATAATTTCCCGGAAGGCATGGCCACATTCGTTTCCGCTCTCGAAGGATGGAAAATCGCTCTCCCTATAGTCATTGCTATTGCCATCCACAATATCCCGGAAGGTATAGCCGTGGCTGTGCCGATATATCAGGCCACGGGTAGCCGCGTCAAGGCTATGCGTTATTCCATACTTTCCGGATTGGTCGAACCTGTTGGTGCTTTGATTGGAGGATTGGTGCTTATGTCGTTCTGGACTCCCGGCGTAAATGGAATAATAATGGCTGCCGTAGCCGGTATTATGGTCTATATATCGTTCGACGAGCTTCTGCCGAGTGCCCACAGCTACGGACATCATCACGCCGCCATAATTGGAGTCATACTTGGCTTCGCATTGATGGCTCTTTCGCTTGAGCTGTTTTAAGGAACTCGCTCTTAAGCAACGTTTCGGCAAAAGAACTTGCATAGGAAAAAAGATACAACATGATATGGATAATATCGTTGATTATTAGTATGTTTTCAGATGATATCCTGTTGTTTCCATGTTATAAACAGTGACAAAGTTGAGGCTATTGACGGTCTCGGATCTATCGAATATGTCGAAGAGTATTCCACTAAAGGATATTCAGCAGAATGATCGCAAGCGAAGATCAGAGAACTGTAAAGGAGATGTGGGATTCCGGGGGAAAAGGAATGCCAACAAAGTGTGAAAATAGCAATGCCAATAACGGGAGTGGAATCAACCACAACCGTTATTGGCATTTGCTTTAATAAAATATCAATACATTAGCTTCTTGCTCTAATGAAGATTATTCTGCCAATCTAAAACCTATAAATGAGCATTTAAAATTCGGATTGCTTACAAATCTGCATCCGGGATTATTATATTCAGGGATATTTCCCCAGCATCCTCCACGAAATATCTTGCCTATATCCGATTTTTTTGCTCCCTGAGGATTCTTTTGGGGCTTCTCTGAATAATGCCCGTACCAGTCCTGCACCCATTCGGACACATTGCCGCCCATATCATATATACCAAGTTCATTGGGTTTCAATAACCCGACTTGATGCGTATGCTTATCCGCATTGTGAGAATGCCACGCAGTCTTATCAATTTCATTTCCTCCAATGAAAACATAGCCCCTGGACAAATTCCCTCCTTTGGCAGCAAACTCCCATTCGGCTTCCGTCGGCAGACGGTATTTCTTACCTGTCAGCTTGTTCAGTTTCTTTATGAATATCTGCACATCGTGCCATGAGACATTTTCCACAGGTAATTCATCTCCTTTGGAAATGCTCGGATTCTCCCCCATAACGGCCTCCCACAATTCTTGTGTCACTTCATATTTGCCGATACGAAAATCGGACAACGTTACCTCATGTTTAGGGGTCTCATACAGGTGTTCAGCCTCGCCTTCATCAAGTCCCATTGTGAAAGTGCCGCCTTCTACATCAACCATTTCAATTACCGGAATGAATGTCGGCTCTTTTGCGCTGACAGCAATTGAAAAGACTATTGCAAGTGTAGCAGGTAGTATCAGAGAAAATAATCTCATAGCACTCAAATTAATGATAATCCGTTTCTATAAAATCTCCGCTCTTTGATACCTTTGACAAGGTTTCCGAAGAGATTTCCACTTTAATGCCCTTGGCGTTAAGATGCCCCATAGGATTGTCGCGCATCGCTCTCATTGCCCGCAGTATTGCCTTACGGTCTCGTTTCTCATACGCATCGCCTCCATATACGCCGGTGATTGCTTTGTCGGAATTTTCAATTCCATCTGCTATGTATCCATAACCGCCTTCACCTGTTCCTACCTTAAGTATCAGCCCGGGAAGGCCGTGGAATTTCCACGGGCCATCCTGAACAGGAATATCGGGAGTGAACCAAGCGGTCCAGCGACGGCCATGATAATCCGTCGTGGCCTGTATGCACTCGTAGCCGAGTATTGTCTTGGTGCTGTCGCCGATTTCCCAGACCATTTCCGAGTAGGGTTCTGTGTAATACACAGGCTCGTCAGTGCCTATCATGTCATAGACAGTGATGGTGAAATCTGCCGCTGACTTCAGGACATATAGGGTCTCCTTCTTGCGGGGCAGTTTATTTACATCTATACCGCCTTGGGCAATCATAGCCTGCAACGCTGCCTCCTGAGTTTTTTTGAAGTTGGCAAGACCCTCGGGAGTTGATGTCAACGAGTCAATCTCCTCAGACCTGGGATTAAAGAATTTTGACTGTACCGCATTTGCAAGAAGATGATATTTGTTGCCTCTTTCCACTCCGTTCTCATAGAAGGAGATTTCAGAATAGCTGACCTCGATGTCAGCTTTCTGTTGTGCGCTCACGGCTATTGCCACAACGCACATTGACATAAATGAAATTAGTCTGTTCATTTTCTTAATGATATTGAGATCAGTAGCTCGCTGCCCCGGAGCCAACATCAGGAAAAACAGATATGCAATGAGTCGGGGAATTGAGCTTAATTGGATTTTGAGAATGTCTCAGATATTTGTTTCGACACTCGCTTTATTGCTTCGTTAATATCGTATCCGGCACCTGCTATGCCAAGTGATGAATAAGCGCCTCGGCAAGATGCCACCGGTCTCCCGGTATCATAGTCTATGAAGTTTACAGTTACGACAGTTTCCTCCTGCGTGACATTCACTCCGTATTTAACCAACAGTAGTCTTTTCTGTTGATTAGGATTTAATTCATATATTCGTGCATCGCTTACGAGTTTTAGGTGAGAGTTCTCAACAGCGTCAAACAGCTGTATCTCATACTCCATCAGCTCTGCAGGAATACGGTATGTGTCGTTGTTTATGATTGACGCGTATTCATAATAAGACAGATTGACGTTATTGGATACTGTTGATTTGGAGGTCGTACATGCCGAAAACAAGAGCAAAACAACAATATAACAAACTGATTTTGTGGACATTCTCATAATCTATACGTTTATTTGAAATCTAAAGAAACACGTGTATACACATTCTCATAGCGAACCAACAACTTGACATAAGGATTCGTATCGCCTATATCAGGATATTTCAACACCATTTGGTTCCCATTTATCTCGAAATCAAGCATATCTGTCAGGTCATTATGTCCGTTGGTATAATAGGCTTCAACAGCCTCATCAATCACGCAACCATGTGTGAATTCGTATGAAACAATACTGTAATATGCATCATTCTCCACTTTAACAACAATTTTGTCATCCCATTTTGGAAGTTGTTTGATTTCGGGATAGCATTCGGCAAAGCTGATTTTGGCTCCGGCAATGTCCTTGTTTTTGTCATAAATCCAAGAATCCACATACACGTTGTAGTAGTTGGCATTGATAGGATAAGCGCGTGCCCCTGCCACGGTCTGGATATCTTGTGCGAGCATGATTTGATAGAAGTTGCCGGGAGTGACTGCTACTTCCTGTGCTATCTGGGATAGATTGGGACTTTGGTTGAAACTGCCTTTTCTGCCAAGGTCGGCAATGCCGCAATATGATGATGAGAAGTTATTGGAAGCATTGATAAACACATCAGAACCGCCAATAGTCGTTTCACGATCTCCGGTCATCATATTAAGCGAAATGGCGTTTATTGGAGTTTTAGGCTCATAGTCACTACTGCATGATACAGCGAATATGGCGAAGAGTGAAATTAGAAATATAATCTTCTTATTCATATTTTTTGTATCTCTATTGGCTCAATAGAGATATTAGTTATAAAAAAGAAACGTTAGCCAACTATGCCACGTCTTAACTTGATGGCCCTGAGAAAGCCTTGTACTCAGATGTGGTTGACAGCAGCCCACGCTATGCGAGGGAAGCCATCATGCCATATCATTGAGTACGAATGAAAATTTCTTAGGTTCTCAAGTTCAAGACAAACATAACGATTCTTATCTTTTAAATGTCATGGAAAGGCAATGCCATTCCGACTGCAAATTTAACCAAAATAGTTGTATTCTAAGTTACAATAGTTCGTTAAAAATCTGAATTAGAAATTTATGCTGTAAAACATATCCATATTATTGATTTCCAACAAAAT
>VSPO01000055.1 GCA_009775375.1 Muribaculaceae bacterium
GACTATTCTCAAATAATCTAAGGTGGATGTAATTTTTTTCTCATTTTATTTGGATTTTAATATAGTTCGTACTATGAGCGCGCCCTTAAAAAAAGGACCGGCACCTAACAAAAAAAGCACCGGCCGTAATTCCTGCTAAGATTTCTAATTGAGGATAAGATTTTGACTATCCCTACTGTTAGTCCCCATGCATACACGAGCGAATTGCCTTATAAACAAGACGCTTGAACGACGTGGACTGTCATCGTCTCCACTGTGCAAATCTATTTTAACGGATGATATGGAAGAATCATGGTCCATAGGCAATAGAGTTATAAAGTCTTGATTTCTATGATTACTCGCTTTTGTCATTTTTTTATGTATCTAACCCCGTCTTGTTTTTTTTTTGACATCCAAAAACGGATGCTTCTTGGCAAATTAAATTAAATTTTCTGACCGGTCTTAAGCCTGCATTGGCAATAACATAGCCTGAGAATCTGCCATTCATAAATTAATTAAAAGCCTCATAAAGACAAGTAGACATGAATCCGGAAACATGTGTTCATGAATCCGTATTCAAATATATAACGTAGTAATCTTGCAAAATATTACCCTATCAGAAAGATTTAGACAATCATCTTCCTTTAAAGACTACTAAAAATAAAAGAGACATGGTCAAAATGGCAATAACTCTGAGCTTGTTTATAAATCATAGGCATACTCATAATGTGAAAAAACTTCCGTCAGCGAAAATGCTGCGGAAGCTATTTTATTAAGATAAGGTCGACGCAGAAAGGCCGCATAGCTTGCTTACGTTCCGACATAGAGCTATCACATTGTAAGCGCTATATCCTTTTCAGCGGCTATCCTCCTGAGATTAAGGATCGCATACCTCATTCGCCCGAGTGCCGTGTTTATGCTGACTCCGGTCAATTCGGCTATCTCCTTGAAAGATAGATTCTGATAATACCTCATATTTAGCACCTCCCTTTGTAGATAGGGCAACTCCTTGATGAGATACTTCACATCCTGATGAATCTGATTGTAGATAATGACATCCTCTATCGTTTCCTCGCAAAGCTCCTTCCGATTGAGCACGTCTACGTCATTGAGGTCGGCGCTCTGAACGTTTTCAGTTTTTTCTTGCCGATAGTAGTCAATGATAAGATTATGGGCTATACGCGAAATCCATGCGGGAAATTTCCCGTTTTCCGTGTAACGTCCTTGTTTTATTGTCAATATCGCTTTTACGAATGTCTCTTGAAAAATATCATTGGCTATATCCTCATTCTTTATTATCCTTAGGATGTAATTATAAATGCGGTCCTGATGTCTTTTCAAGAGCATGTCGAAAGCGTCATTGCTCCCTTGAGCATAAGCCTTGACCAACTGTTCATCGGTCATGCCTGTAAATTTTGCCATTCTGTCTTGTCTTTTTTTTCGTTAAGTAGAAATTTTTCGATAGGCAGTTTATTTATTGGGTCAGGGTAATTCATCTGGTTATCCGCTGCAAAAGTAGTCAAATTCCATGCCGCTTCCAAATAAATGGCAAAATAAAAACGTTAAACGTTGTTAATGCTACAATATCAGATGTCTTTTTCAGTTATATGTTAATCCATTTTAACAAGTCTTATCGCTGCCCAATCCTTATCAACCAACGCTCTGTCATACGACATGCCGAAAGGACGGGCCGCGCCGACTACAATAGGGATGTCTTCCTCATAAAAGCCGCTGAGGTACATGACTCCTCCCTTTTTCAACCTTGAGCAATATTTGTCAATGTCGCCTGTGATGACATTCCTGTTGATGTTGGCAAGGAAATAATCACATGGCTTGATGCAGTCAAGCTTGGAGGAATCTCCGCAAATCATCTCCACGTCTACATTGTTCAATCTGGCGTTTTCCACCGCATTTTCCCATGCAAAAGGGTCAATCTCGATTCCCGTGACCTTCCCGGCTCCTTTCATTTTGCACAATATTGCCAGTATGCCTGTGCCCGTGCCCATGTCTACAACGCTCTTGCCATCCATATCGGAATCGAGAATGTGTCGCATCATTTGGCTTGTAGTTGAATGGTGGCCGGTCCCGAAAGCCATCTTCGGATCGATGACAATATCATAGCGTGTTTTCGGCACATCGGTATGGAATGAAGAATGCACCACGCATTCTTCGCCTATCACAATCGGCTGGAAATAATTCTTTTCCCATTCTGAATTCCAGTCTTCCCCCTCTATTAATTCTGACTTACTGCTGAATGAAGCCTCGATAGGGAATTCGCATAAAATCCTGGCTACTGCATCGGAATCATAATCCTCTGCCTTAACATATGATGTCAACCCTGTGGCATCGGGAGAAAACGACTCGAATCCGACATCCCCGAGAAATGCCGCAAGAAGGTCGGTGATGTCGGCATTGCATGGAGTCGCGTCTATTCGCAATGAAATATAGTCTTGCATGAGATGCTAATTAAAAACTAAACGTTAAATTTATCGCATTTGATAATGTTTTGCAAAATTAAGTGAAAATCGCGAGATTTCCGCATTTAATTGTCGGAACTAAACAAAAAATCATGCTAATTTTATTAACTTTGCGCTCGAAATGGAGACGGAAAAGTTCAAGACAGCTTTCGACATGCTATATATGCCGCTTTGCATGTTTGCGCTCCGCATACTCGGCAACAAAGAGGATGCGGAAGACTGCGTGCAGCAAGGCTTTTCATCCCTTTATATCGCTCAAAAAGAAGGAAAGGATATTGAAGAGCTTAAGCCTTACCTATATAGGGCCGTGAGGAATCTCGCAGTCTCAAAGATTAGGGAATATTCAAGGATGAATGATTTCGACAATGAAGCGGTCGATGCGGTTGAGGTGTCGGTCGAAGCTATCGACACGTCTGAACGTGATGCCCGCCTTTGGGAAGCCATCGGCCTTCTTCCGGAAAAATGCCGACGGGTGTTTCTATTGAGCAAACGCGACGGATTATCAAATCAAAAAATTTCAGAAGAACTTTCTATATCGATAAAGACTGTGGAAAACCAAATGACGAGAGCATATAAGAAGCTGCGAGAAGCCCTTATGCCGGAAGGTCGCAAGGTCTTTTTCCTTCCATTTCTCTAATCTTGAATATCGTATTTCTTTTTTACGAAAAAAAAATATTAGTGCGGCATAGGGGTTTCAGAGTCATCCTTCGACTTATAAATAAAAGACTCCACATATGAGCGATGATCCCAAAATAAAAGAAAGCATAGATTTCGTGGCTAAGCACTATGATGCCCATGCATTCTCCAAGAAAAAAGCATGGATGGAATTAGTGGGGAAGAGAAATCTATTTTTCAAGCCGCGTATTGCAGCTGCCTCCATAGCGGCATGTATTCTTCTCGCTGCATCTGCATTTATATATAATAGAATTACATTGTCCAACAGACCGACCTCACCTGCGGACGTAAAAACGGTGGAACAGCCTGCCCAGAAGACCAAAGACTTTTCTTCTCGCCTTGAATTCACAGATGCCTCATTGAAGGATGTCGTAAAAAAAATTGAATCTGTCTATGAGGTCAGAATTGTCAACGTGCCGGATACGGACATACGTCTTACCCTCAGCTATGAAGGCACGGCGGAGGATCTCATTTCCACCATCAACGAACTTGAAGGAACACAAATGCGCGTAGAAAGATGAAGAAGAAATATTTTTTGGCTGCGGCTTCCACCCTCTCCATGGCTATGCCATCTGTTGCTCAAGACGTTTCTTTAAATGCCGTCAAGATGCCGGCCGACAAGGCATTCTCTATAATAATGCGACAGACTGGCAAAAATTTCATATACTCATCCGGCACGCTCGACGGAATCTACATCACTGTCTCGGCCACAGATGTCCCCCTTGAAAAAGTCCTTTCTGAGATGTTCAAAGGAAAGGGAATCTCCTATAGCATCAAGGGCAACAATGTCATGCTAAAAAAAGAGAAAAAAACGGAAAAGATAATTGTCAGCGGCTACGTGACGGAAGCTTCCTCCGGAGAAGCCCTAATTAGAGCATTGGTCAAAGACAATCGCTCAATGACTTTTACAACCACCAATTCATCGGGCTTTTATTCTTTGCAACTGCCTCCCGGAGAAGTGGAAATCACTGTCATTTATCCTGATTTCAACTCTGTCAACGTGTCGAGGAAGCTTGAGAAATCTTTGAAATTGAATTTCCCTATGTCAGGAAATGAGGAAGGGAGGAAGACTGAACAGCTTGAGGAACTGGTGGTGATTGCCGACAAAAACAAAAATCTTGCCATGGATTCTCCGGAAATAGGAAGGGTGGCTCTGAGTAGGGGAGACATACTCGCCACTCCGACTTTATTCGGAGAAGCAGACATAGTTAAGACCCTGCAACTTGAGCCCGGAGTGTCGGCCGGCATTGAGGGTCTCGCGGGAATGTATGTGCACGGCGGTGAAAACGACGAAAATCTATATATGCTTGATAATGTGCCTCTTTATCAGGTCAATCATTTCGGAGGTCTTTTCTCTGCCTTCAACACGGAGGCCGTCAAAAACGCTGACTTCTACAAGTCAAGCTTCCCTGCTAAATACAACGGACGGCTATCAAGCATTCTTGAGGTACAAACCAAGGACGGCAATCTTTATGAGCATAATGGATCCTTTAAGCTCGGTCTGACTTCAGGAGCATTCCAGATCGACGGTCCGATCATGAAGGGAAGGACCACGTACTCTTTCGCATTAAGACGTTCCTGGTTCGACCTTCTCTCAATCCCAGCATTGGCGATCTACAACGGAGTGCGCCAAGATAAGGAGAATGAAACTATCGCTCGATATGCCTTCTCCGACATCAATGCTAAAATCACACATAGATTCTCCGAAAGGAGTTCTGTGCATGCAATGTTCTATTATGGCGAGGACTATCTGAAGGGAGGAGAAAAAAAAAATATGGAAGTAGACGATGGCTCGTTGAGGAATGAAAAAGACGTCTCCACCCTTAAATGGGGAAATATCGTCGGCGCATTGGGATGGAACTATGAGATTTCCGACAATCTTTTCAGCGAATTGACGCTCGCATATACGAAATATAATTCCTCCCTCCGCCAAGAAAGCGGCTCCACTTTAAGCAAGGATGATATAATCGTGAAAGATGACTACAGGGACTACAGATCCAACAACAGTATCAACGACATATCCACAAGAGTTGATTTCGGATGGAACCCCTCAAGCTTGATAAAAGTGGATTTTGGAGGAGGTGTGACTTCCCACTCTTTCACGCCTCAGAAAATAAAGGCCACTCTCAAGAAAATGGGCGTCATCGCAAATTATGCCACTTTTGAAAGCAAAGCCAACGCTTTCTCCTCGTTCGCATATGCAGGGGCGAATATTGATCTTCCGGCTTCCATCAGAATGAATGTCGGACTAAATCTTTCCTCTTTCAACGTATCCTCTAAATCCCATCTTAACCTTGACCCGCGCTTAAACTTTATGTGGACGATGAGACCCGGCTGGAACGTAAAGGCAGGGTGGAACCGAATGTCGCAATATGTTCATCAGCTGACGGAAAGCGCCATCTCACTTCCTACCGACCAATGGGTGCCGATTCAAGGTTCATTACCTCCTCAGAGAAGCGACAAGCTGTCTATTGCTGTAAATCACACTACTTCCGACGGATTCACAATCTCTCTTGAAGGCTATTGGAAATGGCTCTCAAACGTCATTGATTATCGCGACGACTATTTCCTATATCCCGAAGGAACCCCTTGGGAGACTCTCCTTTGCATAGGGAAAGGGGAGGCTAAAGGCATCGACCTGAAGATTTCCAAGACTTTCGGCCCGTTTTCCGGTCATGTAAGCTATTCTCTGCTGTGGGCTGACTGGGAATTCAAAGACAAGAACGGAGGCAGAAAATTTCCGGCACGTTTTGACAACCGCCATAAAATCAATGTCGCCCTGAATTGGAAAATCAACGACAAGTGGGTTCTAAATGCTGCTTGGACGGGAATGAGTGGAAATATGGTGACTCTTCAGACTCAGCAATACGACCTGCTCGATACTCCCGGAATTCCGGGATATACTGTCGGAATTGGATGGCCTGACGGAGATATGCATTATTACGGCACTCTTGATTTTGGGAAAGGAATCAACAACTACCGGCTTCCGTTCTACCACAGGCTCGACCTGAGTGCCAACAGAAAAACAAAAAACGGTATGTGGACATTCTCCCTATATAATGCCTACTGCTATATGAACGTCATATCCATTAAACGCAACGACTCGGAGTATTTCGACGGAGTTCCTTTCCGGAAATACAGATTGATTCCGATTATTCCGTCAGTATCCTACACATGGTTTTACTAATGAAGAGTTGTTTAAACTTTTTTCTTTTTCAAGGTTTCGTCAGATTTTCGAGCTGATTTTGAATCGTGAAGAGGGAATTTAGCGGGCTAAATGACCGATGAACGATTAAAAAGTAGCCGAAAAGATGATGAAAGATCGGAAAAGAGCCCTCAAAAAGGAAAAAAGCCTTAATCAACTTCATTCGCGTAAAAAAGTTTAGACAACTTCAATAATCCATCAATATGAATAAGCTTTCTATATACTCATCTACAATACTCCTGTCGGCCACATCCTGCGGCGAAACCTTTTATCCGGATTTCGACACGGATCCGGTGGCTGTCCTCAACAGCATGATCATTCCCGGGGAGAATATCTCTGCCGAGGTGACCCATAGTTTCGTTTCTTCTGCAGGTTTAATGAATAAAGATCTCAGAATCATCAAAGATGCCACGGTCTCTCTTTTCGTCAATGATGACTATCGCGGACTTATGCAATACGATTCTGAAAGTAAAAAATATGTCTCTGACATAAAAGCAGCAACTTGCGACAAGGTGAAAATCAAAGTTTCCACTCCTAAATATGGAGATGCGGAAGGGGAGACCATCATTCCCGATAATATCGAAGACGCCGCCTGGTCTTTCACCACTACTGTAGTAAAAGATCCGGATGCCATTATAGTACGCCCGGACGATACATTAGACTATCAGATATCCATCATTTGTGATTATTCTTTGACTTTTGTCGATCCTGTTGACGCTGAAAACTATTATTTTTTGATCTCAAAGCAGACTGCAGTGGATTGCTCGGATCCGATTCTTGGGGAAAATGATTCTCCCATTGATGCTGTCTTTCCTAAGGACACCAGTTTTATCGTATTCTCCGATAAATCGATAGCAGGGAAAGAATACACCCTCAATTTCTCATGCAAGCGCAACTATACCGACTTGTGGATATACCCCAATGGCGTAATCAACGATTTCTGTCTCTATTCTATCTCTAAAGACTACTATCTCTATTTGATCTCGATTTATAAAAAATACAATGGATTCAATGGCGAACTCGAAAACCTCGGAATAGCAGAACCCAAATTCATATATAGCAATGTAAGTCCCGGAGTGGGAATCGTTGCCGCCCAGACGCCGGTCTGCACGATTCTTCACGACGTGACAGATATTATTAAGGAGGAATGACAATCAAGACCTGAAGGGCAGGTTTTTTCAATACGGAGTGGATGTGGTCAACCTTATGATGGCCGCATCCGTTATATAAAAAAATATCCACTTTAAGATTTCACAACAATGTCTAAACCTTTCACCTTTGACCGTGTAGTCCGCATGTTGATAGCTTTGGCCATCACGATAGCTGTCATATGGCTCACAGGACTATTATACAATGTTTTGCTTCCTTTCTGTCTCGCCTGTCTGCTTTCTTATATAATGGAGCCCTTCGTAGAATTCAACCAGCGTCTTCTAAGAATGAAAAAGAGAGGCCTGGCGGTCTTCATCACCATATTCGATTGCACTATCGTAATCGGAGCGATTCTTTATTTTCTTATCCCCCCTATTATTAATGAAATACACAGCATGGGGGAGATGATCAAGCAATTCTCCGGCAAAAGCATCAACCTGTCTTTCCTCCCGGACAATGTCGCGATATTCGTAAAGAGCAAACTCGATTTCTCCCAACTGATCAAGCAAATATCCGAAAACAAGATTCTTCTCGCAAGGAGTGAAGACATTATCAGCGTCTCCCTTGAATATCTTATTCACGCTCTTGAATGGCTACTTACGTTCATCTACATCATCTTTATTCTTCTCGACTACGACAAAATGGGGGAGGGGTTCCGCCTGCTTGTGCCGCAGAAATACAAAGCTTCGGTGTTTCAGATTGCAAGCGACATTAAAGAAAGCATGAACCGCTATTTTCGTAGCCAGCTTCTTATCGCGACGTGTGCCGCAGTATTCTATTGCATCGGATTTTCCATCGTGGGCATTCCGATGGCCGTAGTGATGGGCATTCTTGTCGGCATCCTTTATATGATTCCCTATTTTCAATATGTCACCCTCATTCCCATCATCGCCATTTGTTTCATCAATTCAATGGACGGACACGTGGAATTTTGGAAACAGCTCTGTGAATGCGGACTGGTCTACGTCGTCAGTCAATGCATATGCGATTACGTCCTGACTCCGAAAATCATGGGAAAATCGCTGGGGCTTAATCCTGCCATTATACTTCTTTCTCTATCAATCTGGGGCACTCTTCTCGGAATCATAGGAATGATCATAGCCCTTCCGCTGACCACTCTTTGCCTCGCATACTACAAGAAAGTGATAATCGAACATCGCCCACTATCCGATCCCACCCCCATCACACAATAAAAAAGACAAGTTTCCGCCGAGCATTAGATAGATGCTTGGCGGAAACTTGTCGCAAACTTAACCATTCAGTCTATATTTTTCCAAGATGTGATGCTCGCTATTTCTCTCCTAATCAATCTTCACGTTTCGCATCATTGTATCTAACAATAGTATCTATAATTTATAATTCATTCTTTGCGTATGGCAAATTCCACTTTTTGAAAACCAAGTTTATTGACATTGGCGAAGACCATAACATATTGAATTTCTTCACCTAAAGCCATCCTTTCAACGATGTGACGATATTCATCTTACAATAGCCTGACCTCACCAAAGATATGTGCCTCTCGACATCTCCCTGATGAAGAAGATACTCCCCCTTCTCATATATTATAAGCTTACCCTCACTCTCACAAAGCCCAATGAGACCGTCGAGATTAATCTGCGACTTATATGAATTGAAAAATTCAGCCAATGTCTACCAAAATCGCCGCTGCCAGCTCGAAACGGCTATTTTATGATATGATAAAGCGTGAGCCAACTATGCACGCCTATACTGTCTGTTAGAGAAAAATTATGATGTAGATGTGGCTATGCTATCTTACGCTATATGCGTGATAAAATCTATGCATTATCCTGTATTATAACTAACAGTTCCTCCAGTTTTCTGTATGTAAGGCGCATAACGCTTCCTTTTTCCCAAATTATCGCGGATCGGTCTTCTCCAATCTTAATGCAAATTTAATCATGATCTATGAGATTCAGTGCATTATTGCCGTATTTTTTAGTAAAAAAATAACAACAGTGCGTTAGATTTTTAGATGTGCAGGCTTAGAGCACGTCATCACCATACTTCTACATCGTTGCGATGCCCGCATAGCGCCCTCTTCTGCTTTAAAAATCTGCTCAAAAATCACCGCCCCTAAGACCACGAAATTTTAAGGAAACTCTGAAAGACCTTATGTATAAATTTTCTTAAAATCTTCAGATTCTTTTGCAGACCAAAACTCATGTCTTAAATTTGCATAAATATCCACAGAATAATTCATGAAACTTTCAAAATACATCCCGCCACTGTTGATGCTTGTCTTAGCGACTGCCTGCAACAACGATCTTTTTATCGAGGAACGTTTCCTTGAAGAAAAGGAGTTTAAACTTGATGGGGATGGCTCCTCCACAAAAGTACATTTTCAATCCAAAGGATTGAAAGACATACGCATACAGACCATACCCGAGCAAACCGCTACAGTCACATATATCGACATAGATGGGAATGAATCTTCCGACCCGGGCGGTTGGTCGGAAGACACCTCTGTCATTCTATATTCCTCTATAGATTATTACTTCAGCATTGGTATAGATGGCAAAGAAATGTGGCTCAACAACATGGGCAACACCAGCGAAGAGTCTGTGGTCTACTACATAACTCTTGACTATGGCAAGAATCAGGAAATAATCAAGGTAGAGGCTTCCCCCGGCGCACCTATGCGGGTAGTTGAATGCAATTACGATTTCTCAAAAGCCAAGGAAATCATACCTTCTCCATATGATGCCGTGACCTACAGTCTGACGAATCCCAGTGATGTTCCCCTAACTGTCAAGATAATGCCTTACAAAGGAGCCTTGGATTACCAAAAATTCACCGCTGACAATGATTGGGCTGAAAACAGATTCTTTGAAATGCCAATACCTACATACCATAATGGCTTCTGGGGCTTATCCCATAATCATTTCGTTGAATTGGATGGAAGAGATTGGATGACAACGCCAAAGAATGTCTTCGAATCGCTCACTATTGAAAGGGCGCTCCCTGCCCATTCAAAGATAGAAGCCATATGCAGGCAACAGACATTTGTCATTCCCTACAGTCTGACCGTGGAAAGCCCCGGATCTTACATCAAGAATACTATCACAGGAACCTGCACCATCTCCCAAGCCTCATCATATGAAATCATTATTTCCGAACATAAAAATTAGCGCATTATTGCTGCTTGCTGCCTCTATCCCCGCCTTTGGACAGACAAAGAATGATTCCATTCAGATGCCTTCTGGAAATTTCAAAGGCCTGGAATGGAGAATCGGGGCAGAAGTGTCTCCCGCCTATGTATTCCCTACGAATGCCTACCTTAAGGGATCCAATGAATATGGGGATAAAATTAAGGCTGCCTTTTCAGCCGGCATAAGAGCGGATTTTAGCTTTAATGAATGCTCAAAATGGGGAATACTCTATAATGGCGCATATCAGGGATTGGGAATCGACTGGTCGGTTTTCACCCCTTCGGGCCTATTGGGAAACCCTGCGTCAGTGTTTATCTATCAGGGTGCGCCTGTCATCCGGTTCAACAAAAGATTAAGCCTCGACTACGAATGGAAATTCGGTGCGGCCATCGGCTGGAGCTATATCTATGATAAAGACGGAAATGACTACAACAGCGCGATTAGCACTGCCGCCACGGCGAGAATGTCGATAGCGGCAAAAATCAGATACCGTCTTTCCCGCGACTGGAGCATCTCCGCCGGAATTGAAGGAACCCACTTCTCCAACGGCAATACATCATATCCCAATGCCGGAGTCAACACGCTCAGTCTGGCCATTGGTTTTGCATATACCATCCCCTCCCACAATTCAAAAGAGCCTGACCCTCTTCTGTCTGCCAGACTTTCCGAAGAAGCCGACCGTGGGAAATGGCTTTTCGACTTCATGGCCTATGGTGCCTGGAGAAAGAGGGGAATAAACATCACAGGACAGCCTCAAATCCTTCCCGGCAATTTTGGGGTCTATGGTGCCGAGTTTTCTTTCCTTAGAAAGGTGAACAGATACCTCACTTTTGGTCCTGCCATCGACTTTATGCACGATGAGAGTGCGGGATTGAAAGATTATTGGGCAGATGGCACGTATGGCGACCAAATTAAATTCTATCGACCGCCATACGACAAACAAATGAGTCTCGGAGCTTCGATACACGCTGAGCTCACAATGCCGATCTTTACCATTAATGCCGGAATCGGCTACGATTTCCTTAAGCCGCAAGGGGAGGAACGCTTCTTCCAGACCTTGTCATTGAAAACATTCGTCACAAAGAATCTCTACATCAACACAGGCTACCGCCTTGGCAATTTCAAAGACCCACAAAACCTCATGCTCGGTCTGGGAATCAGATTCTAATCCGTCATCCCCATCCACTATTCCAAATCCCAAAAACCAACGGAAGACAGACACGGACAACAAAAATCACCGTCAGAACTCACTCGAGAAATGGAAGTTGATCTTCGGAAAATCATTTCTCGCCATCTGAAGGACATAGTTGGAGTCCGCGAGAAATACGTCGCGACCCTCCTTATCCGTGGCCATAAATTGATGTTTCCTTTTCTTAAAGGCGGCCAAAGCCTCATCGTCGTCGCTCTCAATCCAGCAAGCCTTATAGAGGCTTATTGGCTCCCATCTGCATTGAGCCCCGTATTCATGAAGCAGGCGATACTGAATCACCTCAAACTGAAGCTGGCCGACAGTGCCGATAATTTTCCTTCCGTTGAAATTATTTGTGAATATCTGGGCCACGCCTTCATCCATAAGCTGGTTAATCCCTTTGTCAAGCTGCTTTTGCTTCATCGGGTCAGCATTCTCTATATACTTGAACATCTCCGGAGAGAAAGAGGGGAGACCCTTGAAATGCAAAAGTTCGCCTGAGGTCAGCGTGTCACCGATTTTGAAATTGCCGGTGTCCGGTATGCCCACGATGTCGCCCGGGAAGGCCTCGTCCACGATATTCTTCTTCTGCGCCATGAAAGCCGTTGGGGCCGCAAATTTCATCATCTTGTCGTTGCGCACATGTCTGTAATTGACGTTGCGCTCAAACTTCCCTGAACAAATCTTCACAAAGGCTATGCACGACCGATGGTTGGGATCCATGTTCGCATGAATCTTGAACACAAATCCGGAGAACGCATTCTCATGCGGATCCACGGTTCTCTCCACGGCCTCTATCGCACGCGGAGAAGGCGCGATTTTCACGAAGCAGTCAAGAAGTTCCTTGACGCCGAAAGTATTGAGGGCCGATCCAAAGAAGACCGGGGCAACAAGACCTTGAAGATACTCCTCGGGGTCAAATTCGGGATAAACACCGTCGATCAATTCAAGATCCTCTCTCAGCTTATCGGCATCAGCTTTCCCCACAAGTTCATCCACCATGGGAGAGTTGACGTCTTCTATCTCCACGCGCTCGCTGATGGTTTGCTTTGAGGGAGTGAAAAGATCAAGTCCGTGTTCATATATATTGTATACGCCTTTGAATTTGGCTCCTATATTGATAGGCCAGGACAAAGGACGCACACTGATCTTCAATTCCTTCTCAAGCTCGTCGAGAATATCGAAGGGGTCGCGCCCCTCACGGTCAAGCTTATTTACGAAAATGATTACCGGAGTGTTCCTCATCCGGCAGACCTCCATAAGCCTGCGGGTCTGTGTCTCCACGCCTTTGGCAACGTCCACGACGATAATGACCGAATCCACGGCCGTCAGTGTCCTGAATGTGTCCTCGGCAAAGTCCTGGTGGCCGGGCGTGTCAAGTATGTTTATTTTGTAGTCGCCATAATTGAAACCCATGACCGATGTGGCCACTGATATGCCACGCTGCTTCTCTATCTCCATCCAGTCGGAAGTGGCGGTCTTCTTTATCTTATTGCTCTTGACGGCTCCCGCCACGTGGATTGCTCCTCCGAAAAGCAGAAGTTTCTCCGTCAGTGTAGTCTTTCCGGCGTCAGGATGCGAGATGATTGCAAACGTCCGTCGTTTCTCTATTTCCTTGTTAAGTTCTTCGCTCATGTTGTCAGTTGTCTGCCTCGTTTCTGTCTTCAGAAAACTTCAGTTCGTTGTTAAAATCAAGTTTATAGTAATGGGAGAGGAGGGCGAGGAATTTCGAGATTTGCGCTACGGCCTGCTGCGTGTCTTCAGAGATTTCTTTCCCTTGAAGCCGTAGCATCAAAATGCCGTATAGGGCGTTGAAGCACGTCTCTATTTCGTCCGACTTCATTTCTCCGGCTTTCCCTCGCAGCTCCACTATTATAGGCAATGTATGATAGAACTGTGCGGAATAAGAGGCAAATTTTTGGTCGGCAAGTAGTCGGCGGTGAAGGTCATCGAGCGCGATAATCACGTTCTTATTGATTTGGAGATGCCCCTTGTCCACCACGTCCTCCCGGCGCATCATGTCAATCAGACTCTCATACCATTCAGTAAGGTCTTTTTTCTGCTGATCGTCAAGACCGGTGTATTTATCGATTATGTTTTGCCGTATCTTGTCGATATCAAGCTTATTGGCGCGTATCAAGTCTTCTATCTGCCACATGTAAAGCAGATATTCGGCTATGTTCTCTCTCTTTTTTGCAGATGCGGTTATCATATCCTCATTCTTTTCAGTTTGCAAAATTAATGATTTAATTCAACTCTCGCAAATATCGTTTCTCGTGTATTCAAGGGCACAATTCTTTAGAATCATACATGCAGACAACGGCCGACATTTATCATCCCATGATCTATCAGTTTTTACCCTCATCTGTATTAACGATGGTGTCTTCATCTATCGGACAATAAGTCCCTTCAAAATGAGAGGAATCTGTCAAGACAAGTGGCTCGTCAATCAGCAGATCGGCCGGGCTGACCGGATTGCTGACCGGAGTGTTTATCACATCGTTAAACGAGAGTTGGAAGAACAAAAGCACCGCCGCTCCGGCCAAGAGTTGCGTAATCAGTCCCCAGCAAAACTTATAGCATTTCTGCCTGAAGCCATAGACGAGTCTGACGATGGAGATTGCCAAAACCAGAAAATACAGAATCCAGACAACCCAAAATGAGAAAAGTGTGCAGGCCGTGCAGATGTCGATCAAAATCGGCAGTGTCAATATCCAGGAAATCGTGAATACGGTCTCGCAATGACGAAATACAGGTTTTTTCATAGTCATGATTATTCTTAGTGGAAAATATTGGAGCCGACAGCTCGTAGCTAACAACGGCAGAACAGCTCTAAGGGAACACGCGAATTAATCCAAAAAATCCTCTACCCTTGTATATATTCAACAAGTCAAACACAAAATCAGTTGACCCAATCGCTTGTAGATTATCTCGTCTCCAACTGCTTTCGAAACTAAGCGAATCATTAAGGCGTTATCCTTTTAGGGCATCCTAAATTGTGCCCGCTTCAAATTTATGGAAAATCTTGCTTTGAATAATATTTTGACGCGATCAAGCGTCAGAACCTATCTGCCCGACCGTCAGATTCAGGAGAATGACATTGAATTAATCCTTAAGGCAGGGATGGCAGCTCCCTCTGCCGTCAACCGCCAGCCGTGGCAGTTTGTGGTAGTAAGGGATAAATCCACGCTTCGCCGACTTGCAGACTCTCTCCCTTACGCCAAAATGGCGGCTCATGCGTCAACCGCGATAATTCCTTGCGGCGACAAAAAGAATTTCCTTGAAGGTATCGACGACTCGCTCTGGGTGCAGGATCTCTCTGCCGCAACCGAGAACATTCTTCTCGCCGCCCATGCTTTGGGATATGGCGGCGTCTGGACGTGTGTATATCCCCATCCCGAAAGGGAAAATCCGGTCAGGGAGATTCTCTCTATCCCGGATGGAATAGTTCCATTCGCTGTCATTCCGATTGGAGTGCCAGCCAACCCTCCGCACATCATTGATAAATGGGATCCCTCGAAAATTCACAATGAAAAATGGTGACCGCTGAATGAAACTGACGTATATCTGGCACGACTGCTTTTGGCTTCAGTCTGATTCGGCAAACGTCGTATTCGATTTCTGGAAAGACCCTACCTCCCCATCTCCTTCCGAAATCCCCGCCTTCCTGAAAGAAGCCGACAAAGACAAGCCCCTATATGTGTTTGTGAGCCATCATCACAAAGACCACTATTCCAAACGTATTTTTGAATGGCATTCCCTGTTCTCCGATATTCGCTACATAATCAGCGATGACACCGCCCGACATGCACGCCATATCCTGAATCCGGGGTCATTGTATTCCGGTCCGAAACCATCGCCATCTGCCGTCACGGTCCTCAAGCCCGGAGAATCCTTCTCCGACAGGCTGATCACTATCCATGCTTTCGCCTCCACCGACATAGGGAACTCCTATGCCGTCTCTTTGGATGGAATGACGTATTTCCACGCCGGCGACCTCAATGCCTGGATATGGAAAGATTCCTCCACTCCGGAGGAAGTGGAGGAATCTTTGTCGGACTTCGGGAAAATTCTCGACTCCATACTGATGAAATACCAGTCATTCGATTTCGTCATGTTTCCGGTCGACTCAAGAATCGGCAGGGATTATTTCACGGGAGCGAAATTATTTGTCCGTGTTTTCGACGTGCGACATTTCTTCCCAATGCACTTTGAACTCGGGGAGGATGCACATCAAATTCGAAAATTCCATCTCGACGCAGCCAAGACGGAATTATACATGAATCCACATGACGGAGAATACATATGCTTGCAGATGCCTTACTCCTCCTTCTCTCGCGGCTAAAAGAAACCTGCCGTGTCAGTTCCTCGTCTTTCTCTCCACTCTCGCAAAGAAAAGCGGGCCTCCCGACGGCCTTTCTCTCAACAGGAAAGATGAGAGCATTCCCTCTTCTGCATCGCTTCTGAGAAGCTGGGTCTCCATTCCATATTTTGCCTCGTGCATGAAAGAAAGTTCAAGACGCCGGATATAGGTCGTGTCATGCTCCTCAAGGGTAAACCGGTTGAGAAGGAGCGTGACGTATCTGACGGTATTGACATGTCTGTAGGAATCAAGGTCGCAGTATTTGAAACGATAATCGAACATAGGAGAGGTGGATTTTATGCTTCCGCGTGGTAATTCCCCCGTAAAATCCGGCTCAACTATTGTCCGGTGTTTCGCCTGTGTGGGGATAGGTGGTCGGTCTCCTGAAACCATTCCCTCCGGAAGCGAAATGTGCGACAGTCCTACGCTCGTATGGTCTTCAGTGTGAATAATCATCCAGACGGAGCGTGCATATCCGTAGACTTTCCCTGAGGGGGAAGATATTTTGAACGCCCTTTCAGAGAAATGACGGTTGAAACTCTCTATCCATGTCGACAATACATATGTTTCGTTGACCTTAGGATAAGTTTCCATCTCGATTGTCAGTCTCGACAACACCCATCCGGCTTTCATCTCCTTCATGGAGGGGTTGCCTATTCCCAGGGAATTGGCGTGAGCGGTGGCTATGTCGATTATCTTTGTCGTGAGCACGGGCAGCGAGAGCTCCTGCTCCGCATTGGTTTCTCCTGCTGAAAGGAAATAAGATTCTTCGTATATGGGCTGCATATTATTCTGAAATTATAGCCTTAATGCCGACTTAACAAGGCGAGGAGCCGGCAGTATGGGTATTGTTTCTGCAAAATTACTAATTTTTGATTAACTTTGCAGTCTGTATGCAGGTTTTGGCATGAATCCTGGAATTTTCCTTGTCCTTGCCATGACCGTCACGGAAATTCAAGAGCACTGTTTTGATTAATTATAAACGAAACCATATACTTTTCTTCCTCTCGTTGTTTCTCCTTTTGGCTTGGGGATGCAGCAGTTCGCGCCATGTCCCCCAGGGAAGCTTGCTTCTCGATTCTGTCGAAATAAAGATCAACAATTCTACAAAGACTCTCGACGAAGAGGAAATGACGGCTTATCTTCGCCAGCTGCCCAACCATAAAATGCTTTGGAGCACGAAATTCCGTCTCGGCATCTATAACATGAGCGGAAGCGACACCACAAAATGGTGGAACCGCTGGATTCGTAAGCTCGGAGAGCCGCCGGTCATCTACGACTCCACCTTGACCCGAGCGGGAAGAGACCAGCTGCTGAAAGCAATGAACAACAAGGGGTTTCTCGAAGCATCCGTCACTACCGACACCATCATCAACGCCAAGGACCGCAAAATGAAGGTGAAATATTCCCTCAATCCGGGTCTGCCGCACGTCATCAATTCCATATCATATTCTTTCCCCGACACTCTGCTCAGGAATCTGATTATGCGAGATTCCGCAAAGTTTATTGTCAGGAAGGGCGACAATCTCGACCGCTCACTGCTTGAGTCGCAACGCGAATGGATTACGCGTCTCATGCGCGACCATGGCTACTATTCCTTTGCAAAGGAATACATCACCTTCAGCGCCGACACCACCGAAGGTAGCCGACTCGTGGATCTGACAATGACCATGAATCCCGTCTTCTCCCGACAGTCCGACCTCAGACTGCCCCACGAGAAGTTTACTATCGGAAGAGTCTTTTTCGTGACCGACTACGACCCATCTTCCGAGGAGCCTTTCAAAGACAGGAGTGCCGTGGATACTGTCGGCTACAAAAATCTCATCATCTACTACGGACATAAGAAATATCTCCGCCCCTCCGCCCTTTACGAATGCTGCTTTCTCCGTCCCGGGGCAAACTTCAGCCAGACGGATGTCGACAAGACCTATCAGGCCCTTTCCAGATTTTCCATCCTGAAATTCATCAGCATTCGCTTCATGGAGTCGGGCAGTCTTGACAACCGCCGCTTGCTCGACGCCTATATTCTCCTGACTCCCGGGAAAAGCCAAAGCGTAGCTCTCGAAATAGAGGGGACAAATTCGGAGGGAGACCTCGGAGTAGCGGCCTCAGCCACCTACACCCACCGCAACGTGGGAAAGGGTTCGGAAACACTGACGGCTAAAATCCGTGGCGCCTACGAATCCCTTAGCGGAAATCTCGACGGACTTATCCACAACCGCTACATGGAATATTCCCTTGATCTTGGCGTGACCTTCCCCAAGTTCAAAGCCCCGTTCCTCTCCGAAAGATTCAAACGGAGAATAAACGCCGCTACGGAGTTTAATGTGGCGATGACTTATCAGGAACGCCCGGAATACACGCGCATTATCTCCAATGCCGGATGGTCGTATAAATGGACCTACAACAAAAACAAGAACCGCTATATATTCACCCCCATAGATATCAATTATGTCTATCTGCCGGAAAGCACGTATAATTTCATCGACCAGATAGCCCCCGACAATCCTCTGCTGAGATATAGCTACGAAGACCACTTCATCATGAGAATGGGATTCAGCTTCTATCATTCCAACAAACGCACCAATCCCAACAACAAGAACTTTTTCCAAAGAAACGTCTATACGGTCAGGGCGAATGCCGAGATTGCGGGCAACATGCTCTTCCTCATAAGCAACATAATCCATCGCCGCCGCGACCCCGCAAGCGACCCCTATAAAATCTTCGGAATCCATTACTCGCAATATTTCAAAATCAACAGCGATTTCTCCTTCCTCCATACGTTTGATTTCCGTAATTCCCTGGCTTTCCATGCAGGCTTCGGTGTGGGCTATCCTTATGGCAACTCGCGGATCATGCCTTTTGAGAAGCGTTTCTATGGCGGCGGGGCCAACGGCGTCAGGGGATGGGACGTCCGCACCCTCGGTCCCGGCCGGTTTCCCGGCTCCAACTCCGTCAGCGATTTCATCAATCAATGTGGAGACATCAGGCTCGACCTTAGCGCCGAATACCGTGCCAAATTATTCTGGATTCTTGAACTGGGAGCCTTCATCGACGTTGGTAATATATGGACCATCCATAATTATCCCAATCAACCGGGTGGCATGTTCCATTTCAATTCTTTCTATAAAGAATTGGCGGCCGCCTACGGCCTTGGCCTGAGAATGGATTTCACGTATTTCCTTATCCGCTTTGATGTCGGCATGAAAGCCCACAATCCGGCGATGGGACAGGAGGAATGGTCTTTGCTCCACCCCCGATGGCATCGCGATTCATCCTTCCACTTCTCCATCGGCTATCCGTTCTAAGTAATCGAAAAAATTTTTTTAACCATTTTTTTGAAGACTCCTTAATTCCAATAGTTCGTTAATTTTTGAATGAATCATGCGGAGTCTCTGACGCCGAAGAACAATAAGTTAGGCGGAATCTCGTC
>VSPO01000056.1 GCA_009775375.1 Muribaculaceae bacterium
TACTTGGGGATTCGGGATTCACAATTGGACTTAGCGCGGACGCGGTTGGACGGTAGGCGCAGGCCGGAGGCGCGGAGGCCTGCTCCCCATGTCGGATGCGTTCGGACTCGGTAGGAGAGTGGGGATGGGGATTTTGGGCGGGGGAATTGGCTGGTTGGAGGGATTTTATTAATTTTGCAGTGTTTTTCCGGGATTGTCTGGGTTTGCAGGCGATGCGGGATGATTTATGTATGATATAATTCTTTAGCAATGTCTTTAAAATGCGGCATAGTGGGCCTGCCGAATGTCGGCAAATCCACCCTTTTTAATTGTCTGAGCAACGCAAAGGCGCAGTCGGCCAATTTCCCGTTCTGCACGATCGAACCTAATGTCGGGATGATTTCAGTGCCCGACGACCGTCTGACGAAGCTCGTCGAGATGTGCAATCCCAAGAGTATCGTGCCTGCCACGGTAGAAATAGTCGATATAGCGGGGCTCGTCAAGGGAGCCTCCAAGGGGGAGGGTCTTGGCAACAAGTTCCTTGCCAACATCCGTGAGACCGACGCCATCCTCCACGTGCTCCGATGCTTCGACGACGACAACATCACCCACGTAGACGGCTCCGTAGATCCCGTGCGCGATATGGAAATCATCAACTACGAGCTCCAGCTCAAAGACCTTGAAACCGTAGACACACGCTTGTCGAAGACCATCAAGGCAGCCCAGACAGGCGGCGACAAGACTGCCCGCCTTCAGGCTGACGTGCTTTCAAAATATAAGGAGGCATTGGAATCGGGCAAACCCGCCCGCAGCGTGCGATTCGAGACCAAAGACGAGCAGCGTTTTGCCCGCGACCTCTTCCTGCTGACCAACAAGCCCGTGCTCTACGTCTGCAACGTCGACGACGCCTCCGCCGTGGACGGCAACAAATATGTAGACATGGTCAGGGAAGCCCTTAAGGACGACGAATCGGGCATCATGATCGTGGCCGCAGCGACTGAAAGCGACATAGCCGAGTTGGAGACACCTGAGGAACGTGCGGAATTTCTTGAGGAGATCGGGCTTCAGGAAAGCGGCGTCAGCCGTCTGATACGCGCCGCCTATTCGCTGCTCGACCTGCAGACCTACTTCACGGCCGGCCCCGACGAGGTGCGCGCCTGGACATTCCTACGCGGCACGAAAGCCCCCCAGGCAGCGGGCATCATCCATACAGACTTTGAGAAAGGCTTCATAAGGGCCGAAGTAATCAAATACGACGACTTCGTGGCGCTGGGATCGGAGAACGCCGTCAAGGAAGCCGGCAAGATGAACGTAGAAGGGAAAGAATACGTGGTCAACGACGGCGACATCATGCACTTCCGTTTCAACGTCTGATAACTCCCACTCCACAACATCCCATCACACTCATCCCCGGCCAGGAGCCGGGGATGAGTGATTTTTTTGGAGGCAGGGTAACTTTTTTTGAAAAAAACTGTCACAAATTCCGTCTCCGTCTGTCATTATATCAGAAAGGCCATTAAGGGGCTTTCAACTATATCTATGCAGAACAACAGTTTTTTCAGATTCCAATATTTGTTTGCCGCTGCTGTGGTGGCCTGTTCGCTTGCCTTGGGAGCCCTCGTCATGGGGGCGCTTGTCGACGGGCCCCACAGGGCGGAGGCGGCAGATGCATTTCCGAAATCAAAAAAGGAGAAGAGCGGACACATCATCACGGAGCGCGTAAGCCTCCCGGAGTTTGACGCTCTGGAGGTGTCTTCAGCAATCGACATCATCCTGACCCAGGGGGATTATCCCGGATATGTGGAGGTCTCCATAGCCGAGAACATGAGGGATTATCTCAACCTTCAAGTCGAAGACGGCAAACTGACCGCAGGATATAAAAATTTCAGAGGCAACAACAAAGACAAGACCGAAATCAAGATCTCAGTTCCGGCAATATATGAAATGACCGCCACCTCGGCCTCCTCCATCAAGACCATCGGCTCATTCGCCATCGACAAGGCCCTCGCCATCACCGCCACCTCCGCCGCCGACATCAACATCGGGGAGATCACCGGCGAAAGCCTCGTCATCGAAGCCACGAGCGCCGCCGACGTATACGCGCTCGTCGTGGACGTTGACCGCCTCTACGCCACCGCCACATCCGCAGCCGACATAAAGCTGCGCGGCCTTAACGTCGGCACCGTCAGCGCCACAGCCACCTCCGCCGCCGACATCACCCTTTCAGGGCGTTGCAACCATTCGAGCGTCTACTCAAATTCTGGCGGCGACATCTCCACACGCGGACTTATCCGGGAAAAGCTCCCCATCAAAAGGGCCTACGCAACCAATTCCCCCGAATAACCCACCAAGCCCTAAAAACTAATGACAAACGAACTAATGACTAATAAACTAAATTCCGATGAATAAAATCTTAAGATACACCTTCATGGCCGGCTATGCCTTAGCCACGGCATTCATGGCATCTCCCAACGCACTCGCGGCCGACCCGATTCCCGGCAATCCCAGAACAGTCCATTTCAATTACAACGGAGGCAACAGCGGCAACGTCAACAATGGAAAAGATTCCGACGCAACGCTGAAACGGAAAGCCAAAATCGGCAGCTTCAATAAAATCGAGGCAAGCCAGGGAATCAAGATATTTTTCTCGCAAGGAAAAAACACCGGACATGCCGAAGTGCTGACCACCCCATCAGCTAAAGACTACATCAGCGTGACCGTTGAAGGCGGATGCCTAAACGCCCACTATAAGAGGGGCTTCAAGTCGATCAAAGGCCCAACCCTTATCTACGTCTCTTCGCCCGAACTTCGCGAAATCGATCTCTCATCGTCGGCAAAGGTCATCATGGAGACCAACCTAAAGCAATCGAAAAGCCTATCGATCGATCTTTCCTCCGCCTCCAAGGTGGATCTGAAAAACGTGGATTGCCCGCTTCTCGAAATCGAGACCTCAAGCTCAGCCTCCGTTAACGCCGATGTCGTCAACGCCAATCTGGAGATTGACGCGTCGAGCGCCTCCTCGGTCAAGATCCATCAGGTCAACGCCGCCAAGTCGGATATAGAGCTCAGCAGCGCCTCAAAAGCCACGATCCAAAATTTCAATTCAACCGTGGCCGATATCGAGACCTCCTCCGCCGCCGGAGTGACCGTCAACGCCATGGACTGCGGCAAGCTCAACACCTCCGCCTCATCGGGATCGAGCATCAAACTTCGCGGCAACTATAAGGATCTCAGGAAACAGACCGGCTCGGGGGGAAGCATCAACATCAACGGAAGCTCCCACTCAGGAAGAAACACCGACCGCGTGAAGTCGAAAGTGCGCGAAGAGCAACGAATGGCCCGCGAAGAGGCCAACAAAGCCCGACAGGAAGCTCGCAAAGCACGCCAAGAGGCCAGGAAAGCGCGCGAACAAGCCCGCCAAGACAAGATGAGCACAAAATCTGAAAAGAGTAAAAAATCAAACAAAAAAGACGACTCCTCAGAAAAAACCATCATACTACGCGAACCATAACAGCAAGGTTTAATCCTATTTTAACTCAGTCAGCCCCTAAAAAGCAGACATCTTGCAGATGCGCTGTTTTTTAGGGGATTTCCAAAACCTTGCATCCCACTTTTCGGTTATAATCATAGAATTCGACCTCTTTTTTGTCTTTGCATATCAAGACCGGCCTGACGGCGATGCGCTGACAATGCAGGAGGAGATTTTTTCAGAGTGTTAATTAAACTTTATTAACGAAACAGACTCAAAACTACCGGAATCTCCCTCCTCATAAAGAAAGGGCGGAGATTCTGAAATTTATCATTAAAATATATAGTTATGAAAATCCTAAAGAAATTTACAGCCTTATGTCTCGCCGTCACGATGCTTTTCGGCGTTTCCTGTAGCACTATGAACAAGACCGGCAAAGGTGCGCTAATCGGCGGCGGCGGCGGAGCAGCCGTCGGAGCGGGAATCGGAGCTCTTATCGGCGGCGGCAAGGGAGCCGGAATCGGAGCCGCTATCGGTTCGGCAGTAGGAGCCGGTGCGGGCGCACTTATCGGGCAGAAGATGGACAAGCAGCAGAAAGAGCTTGAGGCTCAGCTTGCCCAGCAGGCCAAGGTGGAACAGACCACCGACTCCAACGGCTTGCAGGCCATCAAGCTGACCTTTGACGGCGGCATACTTTTCGCCACCGGCAAATATAATCTTTCCGACCAGGCGCAAGCCGACCTCACGAAGTTCGCCGTCAATCTTCTTGAAAACCCAGGCACCGACGTCAGCATCGTAGGCTATACCGACAACACGGGATCCTATGCCGTCAATGAGAAGCTTTCGGGCCAGCGTGCCAACTCCGTTCGCAATTATCTCATCAAATGCGGAGTGCCGGCCGACCGTCTCGCCGCCAAGGGAATCGCCATGGCCGACTATGTGGCCTCAAACGACACGCCCGAAGGAAGGGCACTCAACCGCCGCGTGGAAATCACCATCTATGCCAACGAGCAGATGATCAAGGACGCGGAATCGCAGACCGCCCAAAACTGACCCTGAATGTTTTGACAGACAGTCATACGGGTCCGGATGCCAATGCCCCGGCATTGGCATCCGGACCTCTTCTTTGTTTATTCAATCCAACTCTAACTTTTTGCGCTTATGAATCTTAAAATCACTAAGGTCTTTATGGGACTTAAGAGCCTTATTGTCTGCACGGCCGCCTTCGCAGCGACATCCGCATCAGCCGAATATCGCTACGTCGGAGGCGACATCTCCTTGCTGCCTGAATATGAACAGGCCGGGGCCCAATACAAAGACCATGACGGCAAACCCATAGCCGAGCTTCTCCCATGGCTTCATGAACAGGGGATGAACGCCATGAGGGTGCGCTTGTTTGTCAATCCGGAGGACTATTCCGGAGCCGACAAGGACGCGAATGCCTGCCAGGATCTCGAATATATCGTCCCGCTATGCAAGAGCATCAAGGAGAACGGCTTCAGCCTGCTCCTCGATTTCCATTATTCCGACACGTGGGCGGACCCCGCCAAGCAATGGACTCCGAAGGCATGGGAGAACCTCACGGACGAGGAACTATACGCCAAAATCTATTCCTACACAAAAGAGTGTCTCCAGACCCTTAACGATGCCGGAGCGACGCCCGATTTCATCCAGCCGGGCAACGAGATAAGCTACGGAATGCTTTGGGGGCCCGTCGGCACGTCATCCCCCAAAAAGACGTTTATGGGCAGCGACGCCAACTGGCAGCGACTCGGCAAACTCCTTTCGCAAGCAATCAAGGCCTGCCGCGAGGAATGCCCGGAAGCAAAAATCGTGATCCACACTGAAAGGGTGGCGCAGACCGACGTGCAAGCCAACTTCTACAACAGGATGAAGGAACTCGGCGTGGACTATGACATCATAGGACTCAGCTATTATCCTTACTTCCATGGCAACATGGCGGTGCTTAAGAAAGCCCTCGATTCGCTGACGACACGATTCCCCGAAAAAAACATCATGATGGTGGAGACCGGCTACTCCTACAAATGGGAGGTGCCGGGCACGGACCAGAAGGTGGACTATCCTTATTCCGACGCAGGCCAGGACCAGTTTGCCAAGGAACTCGTGTCGCTGCTGCTAAGCTATGACAAGGTCGACGGACTGTTTTGGTGGTGGATGGAATACAACGCCTTCGGCACGTCGCTTTCGGGATGGTATAACGCTCCGCTGTTTGACAGCACTACAGGACGGGCCACATCAGCATTGACAACAATCTGCGCATTCGCAAAAGGCAATGATTCCTCGGCAGGACTTTTGCCCGACGGGGAGGGACAAAATGCTGCCAGATGGTATGACATCAACGGCCGCCCCGTAAACAATCCCAAAGGACCCGGAATCTACGTCAACGGAAAGCGCAAGGTCATCATAAAATAAGGAAACGAGAGGAGTGAAAAATTATGTAAATTTTATTGGTCGGGCATTTGGATAGCTGAGGGTTATTTCTTAACTTTGCGGAGAAGTAAAACTAACACTTTGTATGGAAAGTCTGCCCTTCGCATTCATTTGCCTGACATCATTCTTCACATTGGCCAATCCGCTTGGCACAATGCCTGTCTTTTTGTCAATGACCAAGGATCTTGACAATGCCCAACGCGCCGATATCCTCAAGCGCGCCACCTTAATCTCGTTCGTAATCCTCATAGCGTTCACCGTCTGCGGGCAGGTGCTCTTCACGCTGTTCGGAATCTCCACCAACGGCTTCCGCATAGCCGCCGGGTTCATCATCATGAAAATCGGCTTCGACATGCTCCAGGCCAAGTATTCCCACGTGAAACTTTCCGACAACGAGCTCAAGGTCTATGCCAAGGACATAGCGATCACCCCTCTTGCCATCCCCATGCTCTGCGGCCCCGGCGCCATCGCCAACGGCATCATGCTCATGGACGATGCCGACACCCTCACGCTAAAGGGAATCCTCATAGGGAGCATCGCCGCCATCTATCTTCTGACCTACCTTATCCTCCGGGCCTCGACCAGGCTGCTGAAGGTGCTCGGAGACACCGGCACCAAAGTCATGATGCGCCTTATGGGGCTGATCCTGATGGTCATCGCTGTGGAATGCTTCGTCAGCGGAGTGAAACCCATCCTCGTGGACATTATCAAAGCCGGCAACGGTCTGCTTTGATACTTGCATCATATACAACGCAACGCGGGGAGCGAAATCGCTCCCCACGTCTGTTTCATTTATCTTGCCATTAAAACCGGCGTATCAGTCAGCCATAGTGATGAAAGTGGCTTCGCCCGATTCCGGGGTCGTCATGATTGCCAATCCTTCGGCATCCATCGTCACGCTGCTGTTGCGGATGGCGTTGACACCAGCCTTGGTGGTCTGTCCGAAAGATGCGGAGAAGCTGCCACCTAAGGCATCGCCCTTCACGATAAGGACATTGTATTTACCTCCGCCGATAGGCTCGGCATAGACGGCTGCCAGTTCACGCTGGTTGTTGGCCCCCATAACCATCTTCCTCACCGGAAGGCTCTCCATCGTATAGATGAACTTTGCGCGATAATTCTCTGCGTTCTCACCGCTTACGCTCGCCTTGGAGGTCTTGATATTGCTGATGGAAGCTTTGCCGTCGACCTGCACATTGCTGACCTTCTTTTCAGTCATGCCGGAGATTCCGGAGAGTTCGCTGTAAGCCTGAGCCAGAGATGTGTCGGCGAATCCGGCTAAAGAAGTGGCGGCTATAGCGACGAGGGAAAGAAATAACTTTTTCATAATCTTTGAATTTTTAGCGTTTTGAATGTTTGATGGTCGAAGCAGCCGGTTTTGACGTAATCCAGCCGCCGGACATTAAGAGAGAGAGGGAGATAAGAATCGGGGGATTACTCCACGATTTCCATCGTCACGAGTTCAACCACGTCAACCGTCGGAGTCACGGCCATCTCAATGGAATTTCCGTCCATGTTGACTTCGCAATTGCGGATAGCCTCCAGGCCTTCGATGGATGTCTGACCATAAGCAGCTACATACGGGCCACCCTTTTCACCAATAAGGAAAAGCACATTATACGTGCCGTTGTCGGATGGTTCGGTGAATGCACATGCCATCTCCCTGTCGTTGTTTGCGCCGATCAGCTGGTTGACAACGGGAAGACTCTCATACATGTAGATGAACTGCTGAGCATATTTTCCGCTGTTGCAGGTAGCGCTCTGGAGATTGGAGATGGAGACACCGGGCGACAACTGCACACTCTCCACCTTCTGTTCCGACATGCCGGGAAGATTCACCAACTGCGTGTAGGCGTCTTCGAGAGAGATTTGAGCCATACCGGCCAAGCTTGTAGCCACGATGGCAAGTAGCGTAAGAAATAACTTTTTCATAATCTTTGATTTTTACGTTGATGTTTTTCCGTTTTTATGACATTCAAACAACTCCACGCCACATTTAGATTGACCCCGACACGATAAATTTACACTTTTATACTTTTTTTAACATGAAATCCATGTTTCAAGTTGATTGTGGTTGTTTAAGAGAAAATTCCCTCATGGCAACATGAAGCCATGAGGGAATTTTGAATTATTAGCAGCAGGACGGGGTCAGAGTGGGGTTGAAGGGTAGAGCTCTTTCCACCAGGAGGGGTCGTCTTTCAGGTAGCGGTCGAACCAAGCGAAGATGGTGTCCTGCCATTTTATGCGCTTGTCGTAGTCGGTGATGTGGTGGTCCTGGTCGGTCACGGCCACGAATGCCGTAGGACGGCCAAGAAGCTTAAGAGCCGTGAACATCTGGATGCTCTCCCCTACCGGCACATTGTTGTCCTTGTCGCCATGCAAGAAAAGAAGTGGCGTATGGATCTTGTCGGCATTGTAGAGCGGACTTTGCTTCACGTAAAGGTCGGGGTTGCTCCAGGGATAGGATTCCGCCATCGACACCTCACTGTAGGAATAGCCCCAGTAGCCCTCACCCCAATAGCTCGTATGGTCGCTTATGCCGGCATGGGAGATGGCAGCGGCGAAGATGTCGGTCACGGTCTGAAGATACTGGGTCATGAAGCCACCGTAGGAGGCACCGATACACCCTATTTTCTTATCATCCACGAAAGGATGCTCCGCGCAGAATTTTTTCGTACCCTCGATGATGTCTTGTGCGACACCCTCTCCGGCCGTGTTGACATGGCGGGAGGAGAATTCCTGTCCGAAACCTGTGGCACCGCTCGGATTGATGACATAGACCACGTAGCCATTAGCGGCATACGCATTGTGGGGATAGCGGCTCTCGAAGTTGCGGCTCGTAGGACTGCAACCGCCATAATAGTTGACAATCATCGGATACTTCTTTGCCGGGTCGAAATCCGGCGGAAGATAAAACCGACCATTAATAGTGTCACCCTTGGAGTTGACGAAATCCCATGGTTCGCATGCCCCGAGTTTCACGTCGGCAAGCATCTCCTCTTTCGGAGACTCAAGACGCGTGGACTTGAGCGTCTTGGTGTCGGCCAAATAGAGAGCCCTCGGAGAAGAGGCACTTTCGCCAAACCATATCATGCCCTTGCCCGTATCCGGAATCGAGAACCCTTTCACCACCTCTTCCTGCGTGGGAACGGCGGTTATCGCCCCCGTGGAAGGATTCAGCCTGAACAACCCTACACGGTCGCGGTCTTCGGCAGAGAGATAGACCATCCCGTCGGCGGCGCTCCATTGCGCGTCATTGACAGAGGGATTGAAATCACGCGTCAGCGGGCTGACCTTCCTCGAAGCTATGTCGATGAGGAAAAGCTGGTTGTCGGTCATGCTCGGGATTCTGCCCTCAGGCACGTTCTTGCCTATGCCTCCGAACGCCTCGGGAGTGCCCATGACGACGACGCTCTTCCCGTCGGGCGAGAACGAGGCACGGCTGATGAAGCCGTCGCGAGAGACGAGCGTATCTGTCTGCATCGTGACGGGGTCGAGCATATAGAGGGAGAAGACGGTGGTGGGACGTTTTTCAAGACGGCTCTCCGGCACCATCACGAGGATCTTGCGGGAATCGCACGAGATGTCGTTGCAATAAGCGTTGTGGTTGCCGAACGTCAGCGGGCGCACCAGTCCGCTCTCTATGTCGAGCAGCGAGAGGCTTACACGGTCGCGCCATCCGGGCTGACGGTCATCCGGTTCGAGCACCTGATATATCTTCGGATCTTCCTTCCGCCCTTGCTGATAAGAGGACAATACCATCCATCGCCCGTCGGGGGAAAGGGTGACACTTGCGTCGTCGGGGAGCGCGGAGACCACAACCCTGCGAGAACCTGTCAGGGCATCTGTGGCAACCATTTCACGTCCCTGAAGACCATTCCTGATTGTACGATATTCCGAACCGGTCGGCATCCATGAGATATATTTGTCGGTCTCTGTCACCACTTTGCCATCTGCAAGGCTCACCACCTTATACGACCATGACGTTTCCCCACCCTGCCGGGTGGAGGAATAGCCGATGATGGCATATTTTCCATCGGGGGATATGGAGGCGGAATTGATGTTGGTGCCATGTAGCACGTCGAGAAGGGTAAACCGACGTTTTCCGTCACCGCGCACGGAGAATCCAGCGTCATTGTCGGATTTGAGGGTCACTCGCAGCGAATCCGTGTCGCCGGCGGAGGTCGTGACGTATCTTATCGCCACCTGATGGGTGGCAGGACGGAGACTCAGCGTATTGCCGACGGCCTTCCGGCCGTCGAGATAGACTGTATAGTCTTCTATGCCCTTGACTTCGAGAGTTGGCTTGGAGAAAGCCTTGTTTTCGAAGTTGAAGACGAGGGTGTGAAGGGCCGGAGCGTCGCCCGACGGGGCTTTCACTCCAAAGAACTCTTCGGGAGTCCCTTTAAGCGACAGAATCCCAGGCATTGCAGCAAGATTCTTCCCGTCAAATTTCTTGCCGTTGACATCAAGCGAATCCACCATCAGAGGCTTCGTCAGCCCGATGGGTCCGTAATAGTCGAAAGAGCCTACGGTGAAGACCTCAGCACCGGCAGAGGCTGCCATAAGCGTCAATCCAAACAATATCGGTTTTCTCATTTTATGTTGATTTTTATATTTTGCATTCAATTTATTGATTCTATGAAGGCTCATGCACTTGACGAACGTGAATAACAACTTCAAAACGTGGCGTTTTGGAAGTAATTGTCGCGCAGCTCCGGTCCGTGGTCGCCCATTCTCCAGACATTCTTAAAGTCAAGACCGTCGTAGGAGGATTCCTTATATCGATTGGACTCAGACACGGATTTTGCACTCGGCCAGCTTTTGCCTGTGCCGTCGATATAATAAAGCGCACCATGCGAGAATTGAGAACCGCTCTTATGAGTTCCGATAGCGGCATTTCCATAATTGACCTTGCCATAGTTGACGCATCGGTAGATGTTGGTCAGATGGTCGACGTAGCCAACAATGCCGCCATTGTCAGAATCATGGTCGTGCTTTATTTCCCCGGAGTTCCAGCAATCGTCGACGTTGGAATCCGACCCTTCCTCCATGATGCCGAGAATGCCCGCCACATTGCCTTTCTTGTGTGGCGACTCTATGTCTCCCCGGTTGACGCATTTGTGAAGGCTCACGTTCTTATAATCGCTATAGAATGATTTGGGATCAAGTCCCAAGGCTCCGGCAATGCCGGCCACCCCATGCTGTTCGCCGGAGGCAGAGACCGTGCCGGCGTTCATGCAATATTCTACGTTAATATTGTTCTCGCCATAACCGATGATTCCCCCCGTGCCCATTCTTGAGTCGGAGCCGGAGGAGGAGACTTTGCCGAAATTAGCGCATTGGATCACTTCCAGATATATGTGGTTGTAGACTATTGCATATCCATTGGTGTATACTTGTCCCACGACGCCACCTACCCTGACGTTGCCTTCCACCATGCCGGTATTGACACAATACTTGGCGCTCATAATACTGCCGGGATTGTCGCTCTCCAGAATGCCTACGACTCCACCGGTGTCGATGCCTCCTTGGACGTGGCCATAGTTGATGCAATCCTGAAACCGGACTTTGCCGGAGGAGCCGAACGCCCCTCCGGTCACTCCGCCGACCCCGATGACTCCGGAAGCCGATACGTTGGAAGCCGACGTGACATCCTCAATAAGCGTTTCCCCTCTGTAGGATTCGACTTTACCTATCGCTCCCCCTACATATTCCCCCATCCTGTTATTTTCGTCGGCGATACCGACCACTCCACAGGCCACGGCAATATATTTCACCGCTGAATTATCGTTTTTGCCCACGAGACCTCCCACATTGGAATGACCATAGACATTTCCTCTATATTGTGGATTCCGTTCAGATGGCTTCGGAATCCAAACGTTTCCGTCGCTTTGAGCCTGATAGTTGAATCTGTCGGCTCCTTCAAGTTTCCCATTGCTCATCAATCCGATAAGCCCACCCACATTATCGCGTCCTTCAACTTTCATGGTGGAGGAGGGGAATTCAAAATGATCTGAGTAGAAGTTGGGGCGATCACATTTCCCTACAATGCCACCCACACAATCTTCCGTGCCTTTCACATTGACCACAATCCTTATCCCTTTGCCACCGGAGGGATAAAGACCGCTGTCGGTGTAGCCGAATGCACCGCCCACGCAGTTCTTCCCCTCCACTCCCGCAGCAGCTTCATCAACACCGACATAGACGTTTTTTGCCCAGTCGCCACCGAGGGTAGTGGATGAGCCGGAATTGCGCATGTAGCCTATAAGGCCTCCCACGTCGTTACCCCCCTTTGCCACCGACATGAAGCCACTGTCGTGCAACCTCAGCATATGGTCGGAGAATTCATATTTGCCGACAAGGCCTCCTACCCTGTTGCCTTCTCCTCCCACAGGGCAGCGCACGACAACGCCGGAAAACGCAGGCGGCTCAGAAGGGTTATACAGGTGTCCGACGGCTCCGCCTGTGCCCTCTCCTCCGGTGTTCATTATCGTATGCACATCCTTGTCTTCATCGCTTATTTCGTGGGTCAGCTGGATATTGCTGAGCGAAAGACAGCTTTCTGAGGATTTGCCTATCACTCCACCGACATTCTCATAACCTTGGATATAGAAATGGCTGTCGGGGGTAGAGACATTTTCCACCGTCAAGCTTCCACCTTCGCCGAGGCCTATCAGACCGCCGACATTGGTGCGGCCGTAGACGGAAGCTTTCAGTTTTATATCCTTCAAACGCAGGTAACCGTCTTTTTGACGCCCTACAACGCCTCCGATATTCACTCCGGCATCGGGAGAAGTGACGATGCCTTCAATCGTCAGATTCTCAATGACGACCGACCCGCAAGAGCTTCCCGCGAGCAAGCCCACGTCGTGGCTTACCCCTGAGATATTGGCAGCAGAGACAGTGAGATTCCTGACCTCCGCTCCGTCCATAAGCGAAGGAAAGATTCCAATACCGCTGTCGTCGGTCTCATTCGCCGAACCACGGTAATACATATTAGTCAGTACATGCCGCCCTCCGTCATAATGTCCCGCAAAGGGGAATCCGAAATATCCTCTTCCGGGTTCGGACGAGCTTTGGTCGGGCAATTTAATGTCTGCCGTCTGCTTGAAATACAGTCCTCTGCCCCCGGCATTCGACGGATCGCGCAAATCATCGAGAAACATCACGAAGTCGCGTTGGGAGGATATGACGTAGGGATTCTCCTTAGTGCCGTCGCCGCTTCTCAATGAGAACGACTGGCGCAGCTCTTCGCTTTTCACGACCCTCTCGCTCTCGACGTAGACCATAAGCGAGCCGGGAATGGACGCCCCCTCTTTATCAGTAAAGGTCAGGAGGTATTTCGCATCGGGAAGTTGCCTGCCGTCTGCCAGACGCATGCGGCAACGGTAGCGGTCGTTGTCCGTCCGTATCTCAATCGGGAGGATGAAATTGCTGTCGATGCCACTGCTGAGATTGGCTGACAGGCCTTGCATATCCTCGAAAGAGAAATGCCTTTGGGAGATGCTGAACACGCTGACTCTCGAATTCTCCTCCTCCACGACTTCCGAATCGGTCAGGATTTCGTAGTCGGGGATATCGTCCTTACTGCATGACGAGAAAGCCATGAGCGTCCACAATATTATGAGTGAGACCGTTATTGTTTTCATAAGAGATATGTTAGGATTATGTATTCATTGTTTTTTGATGATGGAGCCTGCGCAGGAAAATTCCTGATAAACTTCACTCCTCCTCGCTCTTGATCTTCATCTCAGAATGGGCGGGGACGGGATAAGGATTGTCGGAGCCTGAGGTGGTTTTCCATCGGGAATTTCCGGAATCGGAAATATCCCATGTTTTCACGTATCGCTTGTAGATGTCGGCGGAGTTCAGTTCCGACACATCGAGATAGATGACCCCGGCACTGTTGAAATATGCCTTCCTGTCTCCCTCGTCGACTCCATCGTTGCGAAACGCGTAGTTGGCTTCATAACTTCCACCGTTGGATTGAGTTTTCCAGCCTTCGGCGGCGCAGAGGCTTTGCGAAATGTAGGCAGCAGAACCAAGCGACCCCACAAACGCATTGACCTCGCCCTTGCATTTTCCGACGTTAAGACAGTCGCGCAAGATGGAATTGTCGTGCAACCGTCCTGCAAGGCCGCCGACATTTTCAGCGCCCCCCTCTATCGTTCCGGCATTCGCGCATTGCGAGATTATCACTGCGTTTTCCTCAAAATCGCCGCAAGCCTTCAGGATTGCGTTGGTGCCACCGACCACGGCGGCGGCAGATCCGGCAATAATAAATGGAGCCGCCGCTCCCCCGGAGGCCACAAGCGACCCTATAGCAGCCACCGTTCCAACCACGAAGCACACTCCGCCTATGGCCTGATGGACTATCTCCTCCTGCTTGTGGGATTTTTCCACATCCTCCATGCGTTCGGCACGGGTCACGTTGATCGCCTCATTAAACTTTTCGTCGTTGCCCTCGGCCTCATACCAGGTCTGAAGCTCCTGGAAGCGGTCCATGGCATCGGAGGAAAGGGTCTGTGCTGAAAGTCCGTGTGGATGATAGTTGCCGGTGTTTCTTCTGATCGCCTGCATTGCGTCGGCAATGCGATGGATCGACTCATCGGCCTCGGCGTTGATGCTGTTCTCTATCTCCTCAAGGGTCTCGGGGCAAGCCAGCTCGGCAACCCCTATCGACCATAAGACGGCATCCGTGGCATTTAGGGCAAGGTCGAAAGCGAATTCCGAAATCTTGATCACCATGCCGCCCATATGGCACACCGAGCCAACAACGTGCTCCGCCACGGCTATGCACGGACCGGCCACCGACATGATTATCTCGATCGACCCGACCACGCATTCGGCTATGTTCATAGCCGTCCATTTCCTCGGGTCGCCTATTTCGCCGACTATGCCGCCTATGTATTTGCCGGAAGGGTTGGAGATGTCGCCGAAATTCCCGCAATAATGTATTATGGTGTTGTTGCCTCCAAGTCCGAGTATGCCCGCCGTGTGAGAGCCGGAAGCTGAGATATTGCCATAATTATGATTCAGGGCAACGGAGCCGAATCCGGTTTTGCCGATAATTCCCGAGACATAATCCGTGCCCTCCACAGCTCCGGTGTTTATAGCATTGTGGGCCACCGCAATCGAAGTGTTGCCTGCAATGCCTGCCACGTAGCTCTTTCCTCGGATCTGGCCCTCGTTGAGAGCTCCATAGCAGCCGAACTGCGCTTCTCCCGCTATGCCTCCGACAAACAGGTCGCCGGAAACGCTGCCGGAATTCCGGCAATGGCGCATGACGGCGTTATTATATACGTATGACTCCGAAGGGCTTCCTTTGACCCTTGTGCTGCCCAATATTCCTCCGACACCCTCCGCGCCGGTCACTTCAGCGGAATTGATGCAGGCCGTGAAGAACGACGTCCCGGAGCCGCCGCAAATCCCCCCTGTCCCGACGGGGGCAAAGTCTTGTTGCTGCGACTGTCCTCCACGGATCAATCCGTAGTTCTCGCAAGAGGTGGCGTAAATTGTGTCGGCCGTGCCGATCATTCCCCCGGCACCGGAATATTCTGCCGTGATGCGTTCGCTATTGCGGCTGGAGGTGATGCTCGTAAGCGAATACATCGATGCGTTGCCCACGATTCCTCCGGCATTATACGACGCGGAAACCTCTGTATTGACATTTTCGCAACCATGGATAAGGGCCATCGCACGATAATCGATGGCTCCCAATATGCCGCCGATCGAGACGCTGCCGTCGCTTCCTTTCACGGATGAATTCTCCACCTTGCAATTGGTGATGGCCGATTTGTCGCGGGCGTCGCCGGCGGTGATGATGGCTCCCGCAAGAGCGGCGGATGCGAAATTGGCCTCGATGTCGGCGTTGGTGAGCTCCACACCATCGATTGAAGCATTCTGGAGATACCCGAAAAGACCTATTCCGGGGGATTTCGGCCTGTAGCTCCATAGATTGCTGATTCCCTTTCCTGAGTACACTCCACGGAAGGGATGGTTGGTGTCGCTCCCGATCGGTTTCCAGCCGTAGCGCATATCCACGAGGAATGAAGCCTCGTCCATGTCGATATCCGCGACTTGCTTGAAATGCGTATCTTCAGTGACCTTGCTGTTGGTGAGTTCGGAGTTTACGTAATGGGCAAGGTTGGAAAGATGGTCGCCCCAAGCAATGATGTAGGGGTTTTCGGCTGTTCCCTCTCCGTAAAGGCCAATCTGGGAGTCCCAATGGTCGAGAATATTGATCTCGCCGCCCGCCACTTCGACGCGTGCGCCAAGACCGAAATACGCCTTTTTCCATTTCTTTTTCAGGTCTTCGGCGCGTGGATGCTCATCGACAGGGAATTCCAGGTATAGTAGCCGGTACGTGCCTTCGGCGAGCCCTTGGTCGAGATTAAAGACCGAACTCGATGCTTTCCGCTGATGGCAACCCGTGCGGGATATGACGCTCCCGTCAGGAGCCGCAATTTTGAGGGTGAATGTTTTGGCTGTCAGCTCTTTTGTCTCGTCGCCTGTGGTCATGACCATAGCGTTCCCGATATATTTGTCGGGCAGTTGGGGCGAGGGATCGTCTTTCGGCTCGTCGCCACATCCGGCCATGGGCAGCATGATCGACAATGCCAACAGACAATAAATAAATTTTGAATAAATATCCCGGGGATTCATTTGACAGTATGCAGGTTAGTTTATGATTGTCAGTGTTTTGAATATATTGAAAATGATTGGATAATGATTGGATAATGATTGCATAATTCTATTTACACCATCATTACCTAACCTACAAAATTACATATTTTTTCATAATAACGCGTAACTTCGTTGATTATTTAACAATATCTTAACAACTCCGCATCCATCAACATCGAGCGCATAGTTTCTGCATGGCTTGGAGGCTATTCTTCGATAAGCATTGAGGCGGAATTCGACGTGCCATGGGCGTTAGTTGAGCTTTCGTTCACTTTCTTGCCATAAGAGACGGAATAGCTCAGGGTCAGAAGGAAGGTCGGGCCCGCGAAGCTATTGCAGAATCGCTGTTTCTGGGAAAAATGCCGGGTGTCGATATACGAAATCCCCCCTTTTTTAGAGGTATTAAGAAAATCCGAAACTTTCAGATCAAGATTCAAATTATTAATCGTATAACTGAATTTAAGCATATACCTCCACGGAGAATAGACTTTCCCTATGGCTGAGTAGGTGGTCTTTTCGGGAACTATGTTTCCGGATACATACCATGAATCGCCATACCACGTCGCTGCCAGCCAGCCACCCCATGCAGACTTGGATTTATTATAGAATCCTGTTGTCTTTAGATAGGAATATGACGCGTATCCCGTCAGCACGAGCTTGCGCGAAAAAAATCGTGCCGTGAATTTTTGCGAAATCGTAAGCCTATGGTCGGTGGAGCGGTCGGAAAGAGATGAAATCAGTCCGTCATATCCCTCTTCCACACCCCACGTCTTATAATCGGCGTGATACATCGGATGGTATCTCACTACCGACACAAGGCTATAGTTGCGACTCGGCGTCCATGTATTGCTAAAGTTGTTGCTCCATTGAAGCCTTGATCTCAAATCCGGATTCCCTCTCTTCCATAACAATTCCGTCTGTCGGATGGTCAGGCCGTTTTTCATTCCGAGAGGATACCCAATATTCTGCAGTCTGGAAGTGAACGACATGCTTGTCTTCTTGTTCCATCGATGCCTTAGATTGATTTCCATACGTGGGTAAATATGAGTATCGACATCCACCTTTCCATCATCAAGCCGCGAATGCTCCCACACGATCCCGGGATTGACACTTACTGACGTACGTGATCCGAATTTATGACTGTATTGAAAAAAATATCCCAGCGATACCTGACTGGAACGGAACAGTCTTTCATAATTGCCCATATAATCCACCTTGTTGCGTTGGTAGCTGACGAATAAAGATGTGTTTATCGAGTTTTTTGAATTGAATTTTTTTGAATATGACGGCGAAAAATAAAGGTTGTAGCCATTTTCATGACTTTTGTTGTCGATTGCCTTGTATCCATCTGCCTTATAGAATGATTCCGCGTGGCTTCTTATGCCTGAGACCGTGAAATATAGGTCGAGCATCTGATTTTTCGGCAAATCTACCTTAAAGCTTGTTTCATAAAATGGGGTGGTCACTTTATTGGAATTGTCGCGCACGGCTTCTTTTGAGTCAATGATTGCCGGAACATACAGAGTGGAGGAAACGTTATGGCTGGTAGGCATTTTGGTCATTGAAACGCCGATAGTATTGACCCAATCTATTCCGCCCTGGGCATATGCAGCCTTAAACGAACCTTCAAGACCATGTTTGTTCAGCCGCCCGTTGCTTAAGTCAGACCGCTGCTCCACTATGTCGTAATGCTTTCCCGAGAAGTCGAAATCCTTATATCCCGCAATGGAAGATGCTCCGATATGTCTGTCGGACGCATACTGGCCAGTAATAAAGGCGTCATAAGTCATCCGTTTATATGCAAAACGGGAGCTTATGTTATAATCCCCGGCTATCCCCGTCAATTGCTGTTGGGCCACAGCCTTGGTATATCCGCCGTATTCATATTTCCTTAAAACGAAGTTGACGACATTATGCTGCCCCTTGAAATTGGCGTCTGTCGGCACTGGCAGGTATTCCACACGAGCCACGTCTTTAGGGTTGAGTGCTTTCAGGTCGCGGGAGGAAGCAGAAACGCCATTTATAAAAAAGGCTGCCGGCTCGCCGGAAACAGTTTCCACATTTGAAGAACCGGGCAACACAATCAACTCCGGGAGAGCCATCCTTTCAAGCAACGAAACGGCGTCATAGGAAAACTTTTTCTCCTTTCCGGTAGGATAAAATATAACTCCATTCTCGGTCTCTTTTCTTGACACCCCCTCCACGACGATTTCCTGAAGATCTTTGGTCTTTTTTTCTTCAACAGAATCTTTTTTATTCTCCTTAGATATATCATCCACTGTATGATTAGAGATATATCATCCACTGTATGATTAGATAGATTCAATACTCCATCCGTCGCATAAATCGCGAAAACCATTCCATGAGTAAATCCAAGACACACAACCAATAATATTTTAAGAATCAGACCTTTCATAACCGCAAACGTTTATCTATAAAATTACTATGACATTAATTACCATTTATTCTTTTCAAAAGAACTTTCTTCAGAATCTCTTGATCGTTAAGAATCTCTACACAACATAACTGATTGAATTGATCCTCAGTCTCACATTTCATTCTTTGCTTCGGACAACCTCCTCTGCATATAGGCAAAAAACTGCATTCCATGCATCGTTCCGAAGAAAAAGGAGAGCCAAGTTCCATATATCGGGAAAAAAGGATAGGATTTAACTTTTTATTATCAAAAACAGATCCTACAACCATAGTTTTATCTCCCACATCTTCCCAACATCTATATATCAAACCATCAGCGCCTATAACTAATGATGATATCGAAGATGCAGTACATCCACCAATTCTTCTTTCCGGATATTTTAGATAATCCATACCTATCTCTAACAGATTATTGTAGAATTGCTGTTTGTCTTCACTATTAAAGAAACAGGAATCACAACTTTTTCCTGTGGCTTTCAAAATTCCAGGATAAATATTTAGAGATTGTCTAAAAATTAGTGCGAAATAATGTTATTAGGCATAACAAACCCTCAATCAGAGTGTTGAAGGAGA
>VSPO01000057.1 GCA_009775375.1 Muribaculaceae bacterium
ATTTAGGGCTGACTCCTGCAATAGGTGTCAGCCCTAATTTTTCAATCGCTCAAAAAAAGTTTAGCGGACAGTAATATCTCAGTTATATCTTATCTCCGCGAGCTCAGGTAAAAGGGCATAGTCGAGAACATCCTCAATCGTGTCAACATAGTGGAATGTCAATCCCTCAAGATAGCGTTGATGAATATCCTCTATGTCCTTTTTATTCTCCTTTGAAAGCACAATGTCGGTGATTCCAGCGCGCTTTGCTGCAAGTATCTTTTCCTTGATTCCTCCGACAGGAAGCGCCTTTCCCCTAAGGGTAATCTCTCCTGTCATGGCCAATTTTTCCCTGACTTTGCGTCCTGTGAAGGCTGAGACAAGGGAAGTGGCCATGGTGACTCCGGCAGAAGGTCCGTCTTTGGGAATGGCTCCCTCAGGCACGTGGATATGCACGTTCATCTTTCCGAAAAGCTCTCCATTGATTCCAAGCTTATGGGAATGGGCCTTGAGATATTGAAGGGCTATTGATGCCGATTCCTTCATGACGTCTCCGAGATTGCCCGTCAGAGTTAGTTTCTCTCCATTCCCCGGAGATAGGGATGTCTCAATGAAAAGAATCTCTCCCCCTACCTGTGTCCATGCAAGACCGGTCACGACTCCGGCAAACTTGTTGTTCTCATAAAGCTCGGGATTGACTTCCTCTCTTCCGAGATTCTCACGTGTTATCGCAGCGTCCACCTGTTTGGGAAAATCTTTACCTGATGCTTTGAGTCGCGCGATCTTTCTCAGCACTTGCGCTATCTTTTTCTCCAGCTGCCTGACTCCTGATTCTCTCGTATAGCGAGTGATAATGATTTCAAGCGCTTCATCGGTGAAGACAATTTCATTAGCCTCGAAACCATGTTCGGCAAGGCTTTTCGGCACGAGATGACGTTTGGCTATCTCCACTTTCTCCTGCTCGATATAGCCACCTATTTCGATTATCTCCATCCGGTCGAGAAGCGGACGCGATATATCCGTCAGGCTGTTGGCTGTGGCTATAAATAAAACCTTCGACAGGTCGTAGTCGAAATCTACATAATTGTCGTGAAATCTGGAATTTTGTTCCGGATCAAGCAATTCAAGTAGGGCAGTTGAGGGATCCCCCTTGAAGTCTTTCCCGATTTTGTCTATCTCGTCAAGCACAAACACGGGGTTTCCCTTTCCGCATTTCGAAAGGGCGGAAATGATCCTGCCGGGCATGGCTCCTATATAAGTGCGGCGATGTCCCCTTATCTCTGCTTCATCATGAAGTCCCCCAAGAGAAATTCTTGCATATTCCTTTCCCAATGCATCTGCTATGGAGCGGCCAAGAGAGGTCTTGCCTACGCCGGGAGGACCGTAAAGACAGATTATCGGAGCTTTCATGTCCTTGCGAAGCTTAATGACTGCCATATGTTCCACGATGCGTTCCTTCACTTTTTCAAGCCCATAATGGTCGCGGTCAAGAATTTGTTCCACCTTCTCCAAGGCAAAGTCGTCGGGCGAATAGTTGTCCCATGGCAGGTTGAGGAGCGTGTCGAGATATGAATATTGGATGGCATATTCCGGACTTTGGGGATTAAACCGCCCAAGTTTGTTGAGTTCTTTTTCAAAATGCTTCCCTGCCTCCGCACTCCAATTGATTTTGGAGGCCCGGGCTCTGAGCTCGTCCTCTTCTGCCGTGTCGGGGGAGTCGCCGAGTTCATCCTTTATAGTGCGGATCTGCTGTTGAAGGAATTGTTTACGTTGCAGCTCTGTCATGTCTTGATGCGTGCGCATATGGATTTTTGCTTGCAACTCCACTTTTTGCATCGTTTCGTCGAGCATTCTAAGAAACAATTCGAGAAGATGGTTGATATCTTCCGCAAGGAGAAGTTTTGCTTTCTGTCCATGAGATATCGGCGAGCTGACGGCCATGAAATAGATCTCCTTCTCTACATCATTGCCAAGACCTTCGATTGAGATAGTCAGTTGCTCCTTTTCATTAGGAGATACGTATGAGAGAATCTTGGCATAGGCTTTCTGGATTTCTGAATACAGACATTCCATCTCGTGCGGGTCGGGCGAGGGCAAAATGGAATCTATCGGCATCACGCAGGCTGTCGGCGGAATCGCTTTTCCTGCTATCTTGGTCAGCTTGGCTCTCGGGCCCGGGATGAGGAAAACGACTGGATCCATATCAGGCATCTTGATGATTTTCCCGACCTTGCATATTGTCCCTATAGGATAATAGTCCCTAAGCCGAGTGGCCTTTTCCGCGTTCTCTTTTAGTGGGATGGCAAAGACACACTCGTTCGACTCATATGCTATCTCAAGAAGGTTTAAATCTGCTTCTTCTGTGATTTTTACGGGTTGTGGCATTCCCGGATATGCCACACAATCAGTCAGCGGCAATATGAGGACTGAAGATGGGGAGTAGCTGAATTCGTTGATGTTGTCTCCCTTCGGTATTTCTGCTATTATTGAGCTCTCCGTCCGGATTTCAGGAGAGTCGGATAAATTTAAGGACTGTTTTTTCTTAACCATGATGCAAAGTTAAGCAAAATTCTTTACTTTTGCAGTCATGAAAGAGAGATTGTTCAGATTTAAACGGTTTGAGGTGAATCATTCGCGTAGTGCCATGCCGATCGGGGTTGATGGGGTGCTGATTGGTTGTTGGGCTGAGTGCGAAGGTCGCCGCATTCTTGATGTAGGCACGGGTTGCGGCGTGATTGCATTGATAATGGCGCAAAGATATGAGGAATCATTTATCGAGGCTATCGACATTCATCTCCCGTCAGTCGAAGAGGCAAAAGGCAATTTTGAAAATTCGCCTTGGAGCGACAGGTTGGTTTGCCGGCATGAGTCGTTTGAGGATATCGATGGAAGCAAGGGGAAATACGATTTAATCGTCAGTAATCCTCCTTATTATGATTCCGGCGTCGGAATGTTGGAGACTCCAAGATTGGCGGCAAGGCATGTGGGACTTCTGTCTCCGGCCTCTTTGATTGTCCACTCCAGGAGCCTCCTTTCGCAAACCGGACGCCTTGCCATGATTATTCCTGCTGATATTGGCGATAAGATAATTGCATATGCTGAATCGCAGGGCTACGGACTAAGCCGGGCTTGCTGCGTCAGGGATCATGATGGAGCCGAATTTAAAAGAATCATGATTGAATTGTCGTTGTCCCGGCATATGGAGAAAGACGATGCGTGTTTTCCGGGTAGCGATATAATGGGCGGCAGGGCGGATGCTGAAAAACTGACAATGTTTGAGGCTGATAAAAGCCCTACAGATAAGTATCGCAGGCTTTGTGGAGAGTTTTACTTAAAATTTTGAAAAAAACTACCGCTCAACACATATGATTAAACTTTAGAAGCGTTTATATGTCAGATAAGAAAAAGAAATGAATCGGATTATGAAACATCAACGTATAATTGCAGGGATGCTTTTGCTCGGAGCTCCATCGCTTTTTGCCCAAAGCTATTTCGACGATGACATCTACTACAATCCAAATAAAGACAAGACAGAAAAGGCGGCTCAAAAGGCGGCCAAGAAAAAATCGAACTATATCGCCAATATGGCTGATATGGACGTCGATACATACAACAGACGCAACCAATATTACGCAACCCTGATCGACACCATTGGAGCATCGATGGAAAACGGGGAGGATTTTGTCTATACCCAACAGATCCAGAAATACTATAATCCTACGATCGTGGTTGACAATGCTGATGTCCTTGCCGATGTCCTTGCCAACTCCTACGGCAATGTCGACATAGAAATCAACGACAATGGATTGCCCGTATTCCTTCCTTCATACTCCTACTCCTGGCCTTACTACAATCGCTGGGGATTCAGCTCAGGCCCATGGGGATGGGGTGTTTCATTCTATGACCCTTGGTATTCATGGAATTGGGGCCCGTCTTGGGCGTGGGGCCCATCTTGGAGTTGGGGACCGTCATGGAGTTGGGGCTCATCGTGGGGATGGGGTCCTTCGTGGGGTCCGGCTTGGGGCCCGTCGTGGAATCATCCTCCCATGGCAGATTGGCGACCGAATGGCAATCGCCCGGTCAATCCGCGTCCGGGATGGTCGAGTGGCCGACCTATTGGAGGAGGAAACATTGCCAACAATCATCATCGTCCAATCGGTGGAGGCGTTCGCCCCGGAAGCTCTACATCCCGTCCGGGATGGATGTCTCGTCCGGGATCTACTACAAGACCGGGTTCGAACAACCTCCGACCTAATAATTCCGGAGTTGTCAACAATAATGGTAAATGGGAATACGTAAACAATCGCGGACAGCGCAATCAGCGCACCGGCAGAACTGTTGTCGGAGGAGGAACTGTCAATAATCAGTCTCGCCCCGGAGGTGTCACTAACAGTGGCAACAGAGGTTCACGCACAGATTCTTACAATAAAACGACGACAAACCGACGGGATAATTCCGGCTGGAGCAATTCTGATAGAAATAATAATTCCAATCGCAATTACAACACAAATCGAAGCTACAACCGCGGCAACAATGGCTCGTTCCGCACAGGAGGCGGAGGCTCAAGAGGCACTGTAGGTGGAGGCGGATCCCGTGGATCCAGAGGTGGACGTCGATGACCTTCAAATAGTGAGAGCCCCAAAACAGGGTTCTCACTTAGAGCGCGTTCTTTAAAATTTCGGGGCCGTAGGGGCGGTGATTTTTGAGCAGATAATCCACTCCAAGGCTACGACCCCTACGACCCCGAAATTTTAAGGAACGTGCTCTAAACTTTTAAGACAATCCCTTTGTTTCACAATAAATAAGGCGGCAACACGCCCGGCGGATCTTCTCTATTGAGTGTCGGCTTTGGTGTGCTTGTCTTACGAAACTAAACGAATAAACATCCATTGATATGAATAAATCACTTTTATTAATCTCTGCAGCATTGGCCACGACCGCAACGGCGTATGGGCAAAGTGCAATAGATGCCTTACGTATTTCGCAATCAGATATGAAGGGGACAGCCCGGTTTATGTCGATGGGCGGAGCGTTTGGTGCTCTTGGCGGCGATCTCTCTTCATTGTCTCAAAATCCGGCAGGTATTGGAGTCTACAGAAGCAATGACATCGGATTCACTCTTGACCTCGATTTGCAAAGCGCCTCCACAAATTCCCAGGGAAACAAAATCGACATGACGCAGACTAAATTCCTGCTGAATAATATTGGAGCCGTTCTGACCATGCGTCTTCCAAGCATGACTTTCCCTAACGTGAATTTCGGGTTCACATATAATAAGGGTGCATCTTTCAACCGCCAATACGCCGGTCAGATTCCTCAACTTAACACTTCCCTGAGTAATTTCATTGCGGGCATGACCAACGGAGAAGGTATACAGGCAGGCGACTTGCATGCTACAGATGGCTTTGACCCTTACGTCGACCCTTATGCCGGCAATCTTTACGCTCCATGGATTTCGATTCTCGGATATGATGGATGGCTTATCAATCCCTCAGGCACGGGCGACAATACCCAATGGTTCGGACAATGGGATAAAGGCACGTCGGGCACGGGAAGCTACAACGTGACGGAGAAAGGCTCTGTTGATGAATTCAACATCGTAATCGGAGGCAATATTTCCAACGTGGTGTATTGGGGTATGAACTTCGACATCACCAGTCTTAACTATACGATGGAATCCCGGTGGGGGGAGTCGCTCAGCAATGCTTATGTTTCAACTAAAAATGGCAATTACGTTGGCAATGCAGCTTGGGATCTTCGTAATTACTACAACATCAACGGCACCGGATTCAACTATCAGCTTGGCCTTATCCTTAAGCCAATTCAGGAACTTAGAATCGGTTTCGCTTTCCATACTCCGACATGGTATAGCCTCACGGAGAAATTCGGCGGCTCCGTCGACTATGAATATGAAGACATGAGCGGTGGCACAGACACCAACGGAGGAACACTTGGCTACAACGATTACGATTTCCGCACTCCTTGGAAGATAATAGGAAGTGTAGCGGGAGTCATAGGCAATAATTTCATTCTTTCGTTTGATTATGAGTGGCAGAATTTCAACAAAATGAAATTCTCCAAGGCAAGTTCCTACGGAGGCTGGGGAGGCGGCGATCCCTGGTATGGCGACGATTGGGGCTACGACTATTCTTCATCTCCAAAACCTGCCACACGTGCATTCGCGGATAACAACGATCCTTTCTATGACCAGAATTCCGACATCGAATACTATTATCAAAACACCCATACATTCCGTCTTGGTGCTGAATACCGCGTCACGCCTGCATTCAGCCTTAGGGCAGGCTACAGCTATTCCACCTCCCCCGTGAAGAAGCAAGTAAGGGATGGCAAGGACTTTGTATATACTTCCGGCACGTTGCCAAATTATCGTCTGGACAACCACACAAATTACGTCACGTGTGGATTCGGGTATCGTTATCAACAGTTCTATCTCGACATGGCATATGTCTATAAAAACATAAGTTCGACATACCATGCATTCTCTCCGGATGTAGACTATGAAAATAATATATCATATCCTTCTCCTCAGTCGAAGCTTTCGCTGAAGAACAGTCAGGTGATTCTGACTGCGGGATTCCGCTTCTGATATATAGGATACAGCTGAAAAAAACGCCTTGACAATATTGTCAAGGCGTTTTTTTCAGCGTTTTATCAGCTCCGCAGAAATGAGGATGGGGGAAGCACCGATTCTTGTAGCATAAATAAACATCTCTTTCCCCTCCTTTAAAGAGTATTTCTTTCTCAATTCCTGAGCTTCGGCAGGGTAGTTGCGTGCGACGACATTGAATCTTCCTCCTTTAATGCTCTTCATGTCTTTTTTGGTAAGCAGTTTGTCGATCCTGAGAATCCTGCCGGGAAAACCTGAGACCGGACTTTCTGAGATAAACAAGTGAGAGGATTTGTCAAGTTTCTTTAGGGATGGATAGTCTACACTAATCTCTTCCCATGGAGCCAATTTCATGACAGAGGCGTTTGGCTCGTAAATAAAACAGGCTTCCTTCAAGTCTTCTGAAGATGCATATTTAATGGAGGAGTACCCTTTTTTCTGAATGAAGTCGTGACCCTCTTTGCTGTGGAATGAGAAACGGGAGATGATTTGGGAGTCATTTGAAAGGTCGATCGCTTCAAACAAAATCTTGTTGTCGTAATAGCGGGAAACCTCCACGAGTAATTCCTTGCATTCTCCATTCACGCTAATCGCCCTGATGGATTTTAATTCCTGAAAATCCAAAATAGTTTGGGAGATGTCGAGCAGGGGAGATGCCTTGATGAAGAGTCTGTCGCATCTTTTTCGCAGCAATGGCAACAACGATAATATGTCGGGTTGACAGTCGTGGAGATTATATAGCCGGGCATTCTGGTCGCCTCGTCGTGCCGGGTCGATGAATATGACATCAAAAACTGAATCGTTGTCTCTGAGCCATTCGACAGAATCTACGTTAAGGACAGTTATGTTCTCAGCTGACAGGATAGAGGCATTCCATTTAAGAGCCATTGCCTTCTGTTTGTCAATTTCGCATGAAGCCACGTTTCGGGCTGACCTTGACATTGTAATAACATCAATGCCAAGACCGGAAGTCATATCAAGAAGAGAACCGCAATCTTCGATAAGTCCCGCATGAAATCTTGCGACAGCCTCATTGCTTGCCTGTTCGGATGAAACTTCATTAGGAAAGAGGAAACGAGGATTTAATAGGAATCCTGCAAGTTTTTTTCTGCATTTCTTTCTGCATTCTATCTGGGTTATAGCGAAATTCACGTCAAATCCAAGCTCTTTGTCGTGAAGCCTGAGCCGCAGTGAAGCAGGGTCTTCATTCTCATGCGATTTAATGAAATCGAAGAATGTCGTTGGTAGGTCATCAAATGTCATTGCCTTATTGCATATAATTCAACACGCTCTTAAGATGCAAAATTAGCAATATGCGGCAAGAATCCAAAATAATCTTTTGGTAATTTCGTCATATATAAGTAGGAAGACCTCGGAGTCCGTAAAGTCGGTCGGCTATTATTGAGGTCGGAAAGAGAAAAAGATATAAGAAAATAACGATGTTGAATTTTGCAGCAATAGATTTTGAGACGGCTAATGGCTATGCATGTAGTGTATGCAGCGTAGGGGTGGTCGTAGTAAAAGACGGGAAAGTGACAGATAAGGTGTATAAGCTGATACATCCTGTCCCTAACTACTATAACAGCAGGAATGTGGAAGTGCACGGACTGACAAAAAATGATACTGAAGATGCCGATACTTTCCCAGAAGTATGGGCGGAAATAGCTCCATTAATAGAGGGACTCCCATTGGTGGCACACTTCAGCCGATTCGATGAGGGCTGTCTGAAGGCGGCTTTCCAGAGATTTGACATGACATATCCCGGATATGAATTTCAGTGCACGTGCACAGCTTCGAGGAGAAAATTCGGTAAAAGCCTCCCCAATCACAGGTTGCCGACTGTGGCCAAGGTCTGTGGCTACGACCTTTCCCGCCATCACCATGCTCTGGCCGACGCCGAGGCTTGTGCCGCGATTGCCTTAAAGCTGTTGTGATATTAGAGCGCGCTCTTACAGTTCAAAATCACCTATAAATTGGTTTTTAAGCCTTATTGCGCATAAGAGAATGTATTTTTTTTGTAATTTTGTGGTAAATTCCAAAAGAAGATGCGATTTTATACAAAAATAATAGGTCTGATTCTAATTATCTCTTTCGCTGCGTCGCTTTCGTTATCGGCAAAAGATAAGAAAGGGGAGGACTTCACTGTCGTGATCGATGCCGGTCACGGCGGCAAAGACATAGGGGCTACAGACAACAAAGCAAGAGAGAAGGATATCAATCTTGGAGTAGCCCTTCAGCTTCAAGACATAATAAAAAAGAAGTTGAAAGAGGTCAAGGTTGTAATGACAAGGGACGATGACAAGTATCTGACACTCCAGCAGCGTGCCGACATTGCCAACAAATCCAAAGGAGATCTCTTTATCTCAATCCACACCAATTCTCTCGACAAGAGCAACAAACGGAGAAAGAGCGTTGCCGGGAGTTCCGTCTATGCCTTGGGACTGCATAAAGACGACAATAATATGAGAGTGGCGCGTAGAGAGAATTCCGTCATCGAGCTTGAGCAGAATTATGAGCAAAAATACAGTGGCTTTGATCCTTCGAAAGATGAGTCGTATATCATTTTTGAGATGGCTCAGAAGAAAAATCTCAGCAAAAGCATAAAGTTTGCTGAGGAGGCTCAGAAACAGCTTGTCAAGTCCGGACGTGTCAACAGAGGAGTACATCAGGCAGGGTTCTGGGTTTTATGGGCAACGTCTATGCCCTCTGTATTGATAGAGCTTGATTTTATCTGCAATCCCGAGTCAGCTCGCTATCTGACTTCAAAAAAAGGACAGAAAGAGCTTGCGTCAGCCATATTTAAGGCAGTCGACAGCTATTATGAGAATTGGAGCAAGTCGGTCAAGACAACAGCCGACCATAGGATGGGTTCTGAGACACATGCCAAGGATTATGAAATGCAGGAGGTGGCAGTAGAAGAAACCTCTTCTGAAAGTCCTGTGGTCATATCCACTCGTAGATACGCTTCAAAAAAGATGGAGTCCGCCCCCTCGCTTAGGGCAGACAACGGAAGCTATGCGACAAGTCGTCGCAGGCGACGTTCTGCGTCATCTCGAAAGAAATCTGAGTCAAGAAATCTTGAGACAGCTTCTATCCCTCTCCATTCAGAAAGCGAAAGAAGGGGGAAAGTGGTAGAATTGGAGATGGCGTCTGTTTCGTACGAAGTCGTTGACGAGACACTGTCTTCAGACAAGGCCGACAAGAAAAACAAAAAAAAGGATAAGAAAGCGGAAAAGGAAAGAAAAAAACGCGAAAAGAGAAAAAAATCTGCAAGACCGGCTTCTTCCCACAACGCAAAGACGGATAAATTTGTTACAGTATATAAGATTCAGGTTTTGGCTTCCGAGGATTTGCTTAAACAAAACAATCCTCGCTTCTGTGGCCTTTCTCCAATCACCACTTATAAAGAAAACAATCTCTATAAATACTACTTCGGAGAAAGCTCCGACCGCAACGAGATAAGCGAAATGCTGAAGGATGTTAAGAAAAAGATTCCGGATGCGTTTATTATCTCAAGTATTAAAAGTAAAAGTTCAGCAAAAAATTGATTCCACATATGAAAAAATTATTTAGAAAAGAATTTGTGATTGGACTCTCCGTCATTGTCGCTCTTTTGATTCTGTTCATAGGTATTGAATACCTTAAGGGCATTAATCTGTTTAAGCCCGGTAACTTCTACGTAGCGAAATATGAAAATGTGGCCGGCCTTGAGATAGCGGCCCCGGTGACGGTGGATGGCTACAAGGTTGGACAGGTGAGGGAGATAAATTTCAACTATGAGCATCCTGGAAAGATTGATGTTTTGCTGGCTCTCAACAAATCATTGCGCATCCCTGAGGATTCAAAGGCCATTATCGGAAGCGGCCTGCTTAATGGTGCTTTCGTTGAAATAAAGCTTGGGAAAAGCAAAAAAATGCTTGAAGTCGGTGGGGAGATTCAAGGCTCAATGACTCCCGACATGATGAAAAGTCTCTCCGAGGGATTGCTGCCCACAGTAGAGAGCATACTTCCGAAGGTAGACAGCTTGCTACTCAATCTCAATAAACTCGTGGCCGATCCGGCCTTGGCGAAATCCATTCAAAGCCTTGACGGGATTACCCAAAATATTTATCTCGCATCCGGAAGACTAAATGCTTTGATGAACCGTGAAGTGCCATCAATCCTCGGAAACGCTTCGCATGTCGCTACAAATCTTGACACGATAACGCGAAATCTGAGTGCGTTGTCCGAACAACTCGGGAATCTCCCGGTGGCATCCACAATGCAGAACGTCAATGATATCACATCGAATCTTGCAAGATTCTCCGACCAACTAAACAACAGCAATTCCTCTCTCGGAAGAATCATGAATGATCCGGAGCTTTACGAAAGAATCAATAAGGTGACGACAGACATTGACTCCCTGATTCTTGATATTCAGAAGAATCCAAAACGATACATAAGCATAAAGCTTCTATAGCCACTGGAATAGCATCGCGGATTCAAACGTTGTCTCATACAACGGAGCATTTGTAGAGGAGAAAAAGACATCTTTTTCTCCTCTAATTTTATTTTCTTGACATATAGATAATTATGGAAAATCGAAAAATGCAAGTGTCAAAACTATTTTTTTTGTGATTATTTTGTTGTTATTTTGTAGTCCGATTGAGAAACTACCGACATGACAGAAGATATATCCATAAAATGGGCCAAGTGCCTTGAAATCATACGCGATAATATCGGGGAAGCGCGAACCAGGACATGGTTTGCCTGCGCCAGACCAATTCGCTTAGTGGGCAAAAAACTCACACTGGGATTGCCTTCACATTTCTATTATGAGAAATATGAAGACGATTTCATCAATCTTTTGTCTGATACGTTGAGGAAGGTATTTGGCGAAGGAGTGCAGCTTGAATACGAGGTTGGCATTATCAACAATGATGCGGCATCCAACGTGACATTGTCGAGTCCACAGCAAAGCCATACTATCAAAAACAAGTATGTCAGATCGATGCAGGGAGACTCGCCGTTGGGCAACTCATCAAACTCAGAAACGCCAGACTTCAATCCTCAGCTCAACGAGTCGCTGACGTTTGAAAATTATTGTGTAGGGGAAAGCAATCGTTTGCCATACACAATCGCCGAATATATCGCCAATAATCCCGGGAAGCATGATTTCAACCCGTTTTTCCTTTATGGAGAGGTAGGAGTGGGCAAGACCCATCTTATTCAGGCAATCGGCATCAGGGTTAAGGAAAGGAATCCCAGGGCAAAAGTGCTTTTCATAAGCCTTCGCCAATTCCAGAATCTTATGGCCAATGCCACCATCCACAAGCAGATTCCCGTTTTCCTAAACTGGTTTCAGCAGATGGATATGCTTTTGATCGACGACCTGCAGGAGTTGAGCCACAAAGATGGCACGGCAAATGTTTTGTTCCCGATATTCAACCATCTTCATCAAAACGGCAAGGGTCTCGTCTTTACGTGCGATCGTCCTCCTATGGAGCTTGACGGCATTGCCGACAGATTGATCGACCGTTTCAAATGGGGCATAACCGAGAAGTTGCCCAAGCCTGACTTCGCCCTCAAGAAGAAGATTCTTGATTTTAAGGCCAAGAAGAATGGATTGAACCTTCCGGAGAATGTCATAGAGCTAATTGCGCAGCAGTCTACAGGCTCAGTCAGGGAAATGGAGGGAATCGTTATGGGCATATTGACCAGATCGATTACGCTTAATGCCCCGATTACTCTCCAGTTGGCTCAAGAGGTGATGAAAAACACCGTCAAAAATACTGAAAGAAAGACTATAAATTTTGACATGATCGTAGAGGCCACGGCTGAATTCTATAAGCTTAATCCGGATGTCATTTTCTCCAAAAGCAGGGTCAGGGACATAGCAGATGCGCGTCAGGTCATAATGTATCTCTGTCATAAGCTGACTTCACTGTCATCATCCGCGATAGGCAACAAGCTTAACCGTCGCCACGCAACCGTATTGCATGGAATCTCGGCAATAGCCGACCGTCTTCCATATGCAAAAGACCTTTCGATAGCAGTGGAAACAATAGAGGAGGACCTCAGACGCTGAAGCCTTATCCCAACATAAAGCGTTCCTTAAAATCTCTAACACAGAGGTTTTAAGGAACGCTTATATATAGGGAAGTTGAGCTTATCCGAGTTCAGTGTCATATTTCACTTTGTCGAGCAAAATATGCAATTCTTGCAAATTGCCACCGGATTTTTCGATGATTGGGGCATCCTGAAGAATGTCAGCTTCAAGTTTCTCAATGCCATATCCATTAAACTTTGTGGCTTTTTTATAGCATTCCACAGTGTTTTTATAGTCGTTCGAAAGATAGCAGGCATGGCCTTTGTTGAGCCAATCGGTAGCGTTAGAGTCCGGCATAGATGTAATTCTGTCGTAATATTCCAAGCTTTTGTCCATATATCCTCTTCTAAGCTCTGCCCATGCTATTGCCCTCCATGTGGAAATCTTTCCGGGTCTGACATAATCTGCATGATAATAGTCTTTCAATGCCTCCTCGATATTGTCGGATTCAAGCAGACAGTTGCCTGCACTCATCAGCAAGTTATAGTTGTCGGGGTCTACGGCAAGGGCTTTGGAATAATATTGCGCGGCTTCCTCATATCGGTTCTCAAGGCGTAGGCATAGAGCCATTTTCGTGATCAGCCATTTACTGTCGGGATGAACCAACTCGGCCTTTCGATACCATGTCAGCGCCCTCGACGTGTCTTTAAGGGAATTGTAGCAGTAGCCAATTTTTTCCCACATAAGGGAATCCTCGGAATTTTGCTCTTCCAGTCTCAGCATTATAGGGAGTGCCTCTTTATAATATCCTCGCTTGAAGTAGAATTCTCCGACGAGAGTCATTATTTCTGTGTCTGTCAGCAACTCTTCAAGGAAAGGAAGCGCCTTAAAATCCAATGGACTTGCAAAAGGGTCGGCAAATTCATTCTTTCTCTTGAACAGCTTGAAAAAGCGGTAGAGATTTCTGACGTAGCGCGTGACCTCCATGTCAAACTCTGGAATGCTTGATTTGCTTGATTTCTCTGCCATCGCTTCTTTAAGTTGCGCCATTTGGTCGCCCATTCTTTCTGTGAGCATTTTCTTTTGTGCCTCGGGCATACCTTTCATGGATAGAGCAAAAGAATACTTATCAGAATCACACATCACTCCTTCCATGTCCAGAATCTCACTAAATATCAAGGAATCATTCATTAATCCGGAGGCCAGTTCGTGGTGTGACTGGGAGAATGGGAGAAACCAGTTGGCGGGGTTGTTGAAGAAGGGAAAGCTTTTTAAATTGGAAAACGCCATCATCATGACGTCGCCTCCTTCCATTTGCATTTCCGTAAGTTCTTTCAGTTTGTCGCCCAGGCCGTTCTTGTTGAGGATGTCCTCCCATTCTGGGTTGGCGTCAAGCAATTCCATATCGGTTGTCTCAGAGAAATTCCTCAGTTTGTTAAGAATTTCAGGCCTAAGCTTCATGAGTTCGGGAATCACTTCATTTTTCATTTTAGTATTTATCCTTTCTGTGTCGTGGGCTTTGATTATGGCCATTACGACTTCGCGAAGTTGGCGATAGATGATAATGGAATCGTTCCAAAGCGCGAATCGATGTGACAAAGTCTGCTCTTTGGCCACTCTTTGAGCGTGTCTGGCAACGACGAGAACTATTGCGACAAGAGCCCTTGCGGATATACGTGGATTGCAATCGGATTCGAAAATGTCGAGCAAACAAGTCAGGCCGTTGCGGTCGTAATATGCAAAATTACCCAACATGAGGGCTGAAATCATCTGAGCCTTAAACTCAAACGGCAACTCCTTGCCTGTCACGTAGTCGGCAATACGCTTATAGTTTTCCGGCGACAATCCGAAAGCCGTCCAGACATGGGAGAACAAAGCGAGCAAGGCATCATCAGCTCTTTTTCTCATCTCAATCCCATTGCCCGCCTCTTCGGCAAGGGCAGATATAGCCAAGGCTTCACGATAAGAGTTTAAAAGCGTATCTAAAGAGTGTTTCCTAATTCTCTCCATTCTTAACGTGGAGGAATATATGTCGGGGCTATCGATGGCGACATTGTTTCTTAATATAGAGTCGTTGATAAAACTCAGGGAAGAGATAATGTCGGAAATCATTTTCGAACGCCCGTTGTCGGGGAAACCCTCCATCAGATAGTGGGTCATGTATTTATAGGTGTCTTCTTGTCTTGTCAGCAGATCTCGAAGCGAAGGATCAGACTGCCTGGAAAGCGCATCGGAGAGCAATGCTATCGCGTCGTGGATGCTTGACCCGTCAAGAAGGGAGTTCACCTTTTCGTATATAATAGAGGCTTGATTGGATGCCATATTTTGGGATTTTGATAAATAATGATATTCTATACAACAAATCACGTGCCGAAAAAGTGTGAGATAGCCGAAATTTGATTAATTTTGCAGATATAATTACAAAAACAGATTCAATTATGGTAATACAAAGATGGCAATCTCTTCTCCTCCTTGTTGCAGCAGTCATGATGGGGTGTTACACATTCTGCTCGCTTGCGCAAGTTCAGACCGAACTTTTCACATTGGATTTCAAGAGCATGGGCTTTTCTTATGAAGGGGAAGCCACAGCAGGAGGATATACTGGTACGTTTCTCGGGACATGGTATTTCTTTACATTGTCATTGACTACTACGCTCCTGTTTATTGTGGATATATTTCTGTATGGCAACCCGGTGACTCAGAGGAGGATTTGTTTTGTCGGCATTCTGATGCTTGTCGCCACGGTGGCCACGGCCGGTTGTCTGGGCTACAATGCCGTAGTAGGCATGCAGCAGATAGAATGGTCGTCGGTGGCATATGTGGCGCCTTTCCTTGCAGTCGTTTCAGCGATATTCGCCTCCAACAGGATACAGAGCGATCTTAACAAATTAAGGGCAGCCGATCGCATACGATAAGTTTATGATGAAGTTTAAACCAACTTCGATTACTAAAAAGTAGCTCCAGACAATATTTTGGGGCTACTTTCTTTATTATGTAGATTTAATTGTTTAACTTTGTAGTTCGTAAGCAAGAGGGGAATATTCTCTTTTGCTTGTGTTAAGCAAAACCCTGTTATGCGGCTGCCGGATTGGCGTGTCGCAGAAACAAGAACCGACCTTAAGTCATGGCAAAAGAATTAAAAAATCTTACAAAGCGTAGTGAAGACTACTCTAAATGGTATAACGAACTTGTAGTAAAAGCCGATTTGGCGGAGCAAAGCGCTGTCAGAGGCTGCATGGTGATAAAGCCTTATGGGTATGCCATATGGGAAAAAATGCAACGCACCCTCGACAATATGTTTAAAGAGACGGGAGTGCAGAATGCGTATTTCCCATTGCTTATCCCGAAATCTTTCTTATGCAGGGAGGCGGAGCACGTAGAAGGCTTTGCTAAGGAGTGCGCGGTCGTGACGCATTATCGACTGAAAAACGATCCTGACGGAAATGGAGTGATAGTGGATCCCGCTGCCAAGCTTGAAGAGGAGTTGATAGTAAGGCCAACTTCAGAGACAATCATATGGGGAACATATAAAAACTGGATTCACAGTTATCGCGACCTTCCTCTCTTGATAAATCAATGGGCCAACGTTATGCGATGGGAGATGAGAACGAGAATGTTCTTGCGCACGTCGGAATTCCTATGGCAAGAGGGACATTGCGCCCATGCCACGGCGGAAGAGTCGGAGAAGCGGACCGTGCAGATGATCAAGGTCTATGCCGAGTTTGCTGAAAAATATATGGCAATGCCTGTTGTGATGGGTGTCAAGTCGGCAAATGAGAGATTTGCCGGAGCTCTCAACACATATACAATTGAAGCAATGATGCAGGATGGCAAGGCACTTCAATCAGGGACATCGCATAATCTCGGACAGAATTTTGCCAAGGCATTTGATGTCTCTTTCATGAATAAAGACAACAAGCCCGAGTATGTGTGGGCAAATTCATGGGGAGTCTCCACTCGCTTGATGGGAGCGTTGATAATGACTCACAGCGATGACAACGGCCTTGTGCTTCCTCCGCACCTTGCTCCTATACAGGTCGTCATAGTGCCTATCTATAAAAACGATGAACAACTTGCTGAGATTTCCAAAGCCGTAGAGCCAATCGTGGAAGACTTGAAGCGTCATGGCATCAGCGTGAAATATGACGATGCTGACAATCGTCGTCCGGGTTTCAAATTCGCGGATTATGAGCTTAAGGGCGTTCCTGTTCGTTTGGCTATCGGCGCACGGGACCTTGAAAACGGGACAGTTGAGATCATGCGTCGTGACACACTCGAAAAAGAAACCGCCAATCTTGAAGGTATCGTAGGACGTATAGTGACAGAGCTTGAAGACATACAGCGTGCATTGTTTGAGAGGGCTCTCAAGCTGAGGGAAGAGCACACCTATAAGGTGGATTCCTATGATGAGTTTAAGGAGAAAATCGAAAACGGAGGCTTTTTCCTGTGTCATTGGGATGGCACGACAGAGACAGAAGAGAAGATAAAGGAAGACACGAAAGCCACGATTCGCTGCATCCCTCTCGACGGAGAAGAGGAGGAAGGAGTGTGCATGGTGACTGGCAAACCTTCAAAGCGTCGCGTCATAATCGCAAGGGCATATTAAATCATGACGTGCATAAAGGGATAAACGACATTTTTCCCTTTATGTACGTCACAAATCTTTTTGTCTATGAATTTCAAGAACAAGATATTTCTATTGGCAATGTTTGCCATAGCCTCTCCAATAGCAAAAGCGGAAGCACTGTCGATGGAAGATTATTTTAACGACAGACCACAGGCCTTGGGCGCAATCACTCCTCTTGAGGGAGGGGAAACGTATGCTACAAAAAGCGCGGATGGGAAGAGAATCGACATAATAAGTTTCAAGACCGGAAAAAAAACTGGAGAACTTTTCAATATCGATACTCAGAAGGGGGAACTGAAAATATCTGAATTTGATGGTTTTCAACTGAGCGCCAATGGAAAGAAAATATTGCTTTGGAACGACAAAAAGATGATTTACAGGCGCAGTTTCACGGCAGAGTATTATGTTTATGACATCATGCGCTCTACCGTGAAGCGTGTCAGCACTAAGGGCCCGCAAAAATCTGCTACGATTTCCCACGACGGACGTTTTGTGGCATATGAACGCGACAACAACATATTTATTTCAAGCCTTGATTACGGCACGGATAATCAGATAACAAAGGACGGGGCAAAAAATAAAATCATTAACGGCACTACAGATTGGAGCTATGAGGAGGAATTCAGCCTCGTCAATACAATGCGCTGGAATGCCAATGATAATGTCCTCGCATTTATCCGCTTCGACGAGACAGAAGTCCCGGAGTATTCATTCGACAATTTTCGCAGTTATTGCGACAACGAACCACTGGCGGATCTCTATCCGGAGTCTTACAGATATAAGTATCCTCTTGCCGGATACCCCAATTCGGTCGTGAGCGTAAATGCCTATGATTTGGACAACAGGGTGATCAAGAAGATGGACTTGCCGATTTCCGCGACAGACTATGTCCCGTCGATAGAATTTGGAGGAGAAGATGGCAACAGGCTCATGGTCATGATTTTGAATCACGATCAGAATCATCTCAGATTGTTCAGCGTCAACCCGCTCTCCACCGTCGGGAAACAGATCTATAGCGATCAATCGGAGGCATGGTTAAGCCCGACGGCCTATCAGATGGTGGAATATGGCAAAACAGGATTTGTCATTGCCAGCGAAAGGAGTGGCTATCGCCATGTCTACCAATATGATTATAGCGGGGCCATGAGGAGACAGATTTCCAAAGGAGAATTCAATGTGACAGCCTATTATGGCAAAAACGATGTCACGGGAATTCATTATATGCAGACGACGTCGGAGGGCGCTATCAATAGGAGCATAGTTTCGATTGACGCCAAGGGAATTGTAAAGACCCTCAACACGGAGAAAGGCACAAATTCCGCCACATTCAGCACCAACTGCACCTACTACGTCAACAACTACAGCAGTTCGGCAACCGCTTCCGAATATTCCATATGCAATGCCCGGGGATTAAAACTTCATGCCTTGCTTGATAATAAGGCATACATGGAAAAGTTTGCCACAGCGCCAAAGATGGAATTCCTGAAAGTCAAGAATGATGAAGGGGAAGAGATGGATGCCTATATAATAAAGCCACATGATTTCGACAGTTCGAAAAAGTATCCTCTTCTTATGTATCAATACAATGGCCCCGATTCGCAGCAGGTGCTCAACAAATGGAGAATGGAGGGAATTTATTATGTGGCGTCGCAGGGGTATATTGTGGCTTGTGTCGACGGAAGAGGCACAGGCAACAGATCTCGCCAATGGTCGACTGCTGTCTACAAGAACCTTGGACATTATGAGACCATCGATCAGCTTGCCGGGGCGCGTTATTTCTCCTCTTTGTCTTACGTGGATGCCGACAGGACAGCATGTTTCGGCTGGAGTTACGGCGGATATATGACTTTGATGGAGCTTGGAGCCAAGAATAGTCCGTTTAAGGCCGGAATATCAATGGCTCCCGTGACCGACTGGCGATTCTACGACGGAATATACACCGAAAGGTATATGCTGACTCCGGGACAAAACAAGACTGGATACGAAGCGTCGTCTGCTCTCAACCGCACCTCGGGAGTCAATGGCAGATTGCTTATAATGTCGGGAACGAGCGACGACAATGTTCATTTCTACAACACTCTGAAATATTCTTCAAAAATGAATACAGAGGGAAAGATATTCGATATGATGGCCTTTGCCGGATTTGAGCATAGTCTGAGAGATTGCAACGGAAAGCAGCAACTTTTTAGAAAAATAGTGGATTTCCTCAACTCCAATTTATGATTTGATTTGTTATATACAATAGTTCGTTAATTTTTGAATGAATCATGCGGAGTCTCTGACGCCGAAGAACAATAAGTTAGGCGGAATCTCG